>QNAH01000264.1 GCA_003641425.1 Candidatus Zixiibacteriota bacterium | reverse complement strand
GCTTTTGAAACATATTTCAATCCACCATTATTCTAAATCAGCTTTAAAAAACATATAGTACATTGAGAATATAAAGACAAGAATAAAAAAAGGGCGTTGACTATTTTGTCAACACCCTGACCCTCCATTTTTTGGAGGGTTTTTTTATGCCGTGACGAATCATACAGATCACAAAAAGTACAGATATATTTTTGACATTTTTATCATAAAAGTATACGTATTTTGTTGATTATTTTGTATAATAGCGAAAAGGGGTAAATGAATAAAAGCGAAATTGAAGTTAAACCAGGTGCAAAGGTTATATTTTAAAGGAGGAACAATGGTCAGGAAGTATGTGATTGCTTTTGCCATTATCTGTCTCATGACTGCATTTGCCGTAACTGCTTACGGTGAAGAAAAGGCCGAGGTCAAACATGATTTCGTAGGTGCCAAAAAATGCAGTATCTGCCACAAAAAAGACAACGTCTATCCGAGCTGGCTGGAAACCAAGCATGCCAAGGCATGGAAAAATCTTAGCGCCGAACAACAGAAGGATGAGAACTGCGTCGGTTGCCATTCAACCGGAACGACGGCCAAGGGTGTATTTCTTGAAGGTGTTCAGTGTGAAGCCTGCCATGGCCCGGGTTCCGATTACAAAAAGAAAAGCATCATGCAGGACAGGGAACTGGCCATGAAGAATGGTCTGCTTATTCCCGATGAGAAGACCTGTCTGAAATGCCATAATGAAAAAGTGCCGGAAGAGTTCCGCTCAAAAGAGAAATTCGATTTCGAGAAGATGAAGGCCGCCGGCGTTCATGCTATGGCAAAGAAAGAAGAAGCCAAGAAAGAAGAAGGCAAATAGTCTTCGAAAAATATTATAAAAAAGCGTCTCCTTTTGGGGACGCTTTTTTTGTCTATTACTTGGAAATATCCCGGGACATTAATTACGGCTGGGTTCCCGTATGGCATTCATAGCAACCCATTTCTGTCCAGGCCTCATCGATATCCTCGGGATGCTCAAATCTCAAGCCTTCCTGTGTCGTGGAATATTCGGCTCGATCACCGCTGCCCTGCCCGATTATAATATGGCAGGCGTCACAATTCCTCGTTATAGACATCAAGCCGTCTTCGCTTACATGTTTGCCCTCATGACAACGCATACAGCCCGGGCTGTCGAAGTGACCGATATTATTGGGATATTCTTCCCAGCGCACTTTCATGAAGGGAAAGATATTTTGAGAGAACTGTGTTTGTGTCTCCAGTACCGCCTGTTCGATCATTTCTTTGTTCTCGCGGTATAATTCCGGATATTCATTCATATAGTATTCGGTAATATAATTGGCGATCCCGTGTTTTGCCTGTTCCGAAGTTTCATATTCCTGTACCATGGCTTCCACAGCAATGCGTTTTATTTCAGGAAGGTTTCTGTTTATTCTGTCGATAAACAGAACGTTGTCGATAACCTCGTCCGGAGAACCGTAAACATGACTGGGGCGATTGTGGCAATCCATGCAATCGAGTGTACGAACCTCGGCCGAATCGATTTCTTCCTGTGAAAGCGGTTCATCCTCATTTTGGAAAATGGTCACCTTGCCCGTTTTAATGTTGGTTGCCCGAACCCAGGGGATTTCCAGGCGTTGATCATCGCGGGCGATATATTCGATTTTATTGCTGATAAAGGTGTGCCAGTGGATCCCGGAGACCTCCCCGGTTTTGGGGTCGCCACCGCCGGTCTTAACAAGCATATTGATCGGCCAGTGGGTATTCTCTTTATCATACATAAAATGGTTAAAAATACGTTGCTGAGCCCCGAAAAACTTGCCTGGCCAATGGCATTGTTCGCATGTTTCACGAGCCGGGCGCAGGTTTTCGATCGGGGTCGGAATCGGTTTCGGGTATACATTTGCCGTAACGGCATAAACCTGGTACAGACCCGATAATTTTGATTTGGCAAACCAGTCGGCACCGGGACCGACATGGCATTCAACACAGGCCACCCTTGCGTGGGCAGAATTTTGATATGCTGTATACTCGGGATTCATCACTTCGTGGCAGGTCTTACCGCAAAATGTTACCGATTCGGTGAAATGATAGGCATGATAACTGCCAACCGCGCCGACCCCGAGGAAAAGAATTGTGCCGAACACGAAAATCATAGCGGCGTTTCTGTGTGTTTTGCGGTTGAGATCAATATACGGCCAGGCGGGATAATACTCTTCGCCGGTTTTACGCACTTTAAGCCACCGACGAAGCATACCCAGCGGGATAAGAAGCAGGCCGAAAACAAGAATCGGAGGCATGACCATATATAAAAAGATGCCCAGATACGGGTTTGTTTCCCTGGCAAATATCCCTATTACGTAAAGGAAGGTCATTAGAAAGGCAGTCACCAGCGCGGTTGCAAGCCCCACTCCGCTGATCCAGTTATATGCCAGTCTGGGGAATCTGATTTTTCTCATGGCTATTTATTTCCTCTGTCTTTCAAATATTTGACTCCCGATTCGGTCAATCGGAATGGTCACGTGATTCTCGATCTCTGAATTAGCAAAAAATATGGTAAGTTTATTCGACTTCCGCAATGTTTTTTTAGAATTCATAAACAGGGAGATTCATTTACTTCCCGATTGATTTTATTTTAAAATATAGTAAAACGGCCAGCATGGTAATTATAAGTGATGCAATTCCAAGCCCGTAGCGGCGATAATAGTATTCATCAATCTTGGCCGCCGCCGACTCATACACTTTATTTGCCAGTTGCAGGCCGGGTTCGGCGGTCTTGACCACGACCGAATCATTAAAGGAATGGATCGCCGTTCCTGTCTTGATTATGAATTGCTTGACCTCCTTCAGTTTGAACCGAAGGTCAGTTACCATCATCCCCTTTAGTTCCCCATCGTTAGTCCTGGATTCGGCCCGTGTATATGCGTCATGCAGGTCCACCAGACTTTTATGCATTGTTTCGGCGGATGTCAATGCAATTGTCCCGTCGTCGAAGGCATGGCAGTTAACACATATTGACGAGTCCGATGTTCCCATCCAGTAGTGCTGCGGTTTCTGCACCAGATGGTTTGAATGGCAGCCTTCGCATTCGGGATAACCCAGATCATCGAATGCCTTTTTGTGCGGCGACCTCGAGAATTCATCGGCTATTAGAGAATGACACAGGCCGCAAACTGCGGAAATAGATGTTACTCCCGGCGGGATGGCCCCATGATTGCCGTGGCAGTCATTACAGGCCGGTGCGCCGAGATCATTCCTTTCAAGCAGGGCAATGCCGTGAACGGAGCCGGCGAATTTCTCGTATTGATCGGTGGGAATTTTATATTCTGCCATGTATCCGGCGTCGCCGTGACATTCGGCGCAGGTTGTCGGGATATTGACTGCGTACACCGTTGATGTCGGTATCCGGGGGCTGGCAATATCGTGCACCGAATGGCAGGATACGCAATTGGCCGCTTTTATATCACCTTTGCCAAGCAACAGTTTGCCATGCACGGAAGTCTTGTATTTGTCGAACTGGTCGGTCGAGAGTGAGGGATTATGTTTAATCATGTATGCCGGATTGCTGTGACAACCGGCACAGAATAATGGTATTTCTTCAGGTTCCGGAACGCCCAGGTAATTTTTGTATTGACGCACATCGTCCATATCTTCCAGGGTCGGGTCCCCGCCGTGACAATCAGCGCAGCCAAGTCCCGCCTTAAAATGAACATCCGTACTGATTAACTTTGACGGCGCTCGATCATTGTCCTCCCATTCTGAATGACATTCCAGGCAGGTGTCGGCATGAGCTGTCATCGAAATCAGGCACCATACGGCGAACATATAGAGGGCCGATACCGGAACAGTTGTTTTCTTTTTCACAAATACCATATTTTACTCCAGGAAATACCCTATAACGGTCATCACGATAAAAAATATCAGGATGATCCAGCCGAAAATAACCATTGCCGGGCTTTTCTCTCCCTCTCTCCGGCGTGCCGCAAAGAAGGGAGCGATCAGCCATGCCGCACCCGCAAGAGAAATGACAAAAATGCCGAAAAGTTCTCCCTCTATGAAAAGGATATGTGCCGGGATCATCTTGAGTGCCTGGAAGGCAAACATAAAATACCACTCCGGCCTGATTACCGGTGGGGGAGGCGCAAACGGATCCGCCTTTTGTCCCAGGGGCCAGTGTACCGGTCCGATTCCATCCGGAAAAAAGACCGCCAAGACGGCAAGAAGATTAAGTAATATCAGCCAAATCAGGAGTTCGCGAAGAAGAAAATTCGGGAAAAAGGCCATATATTTCTTTTGTTGAGGTGGTTTACCCGCCCATTCCAGCGGCTCCGACATGCCCTGTCTTTGTATGAAGAACAGATGAAGCGCTATCAGAACAGTGAATATACCCGGCAAAACGGCGACATGAAAACGAAAGAAACGACCAATCGTGGCCCCGGTGACAT
>QNAH01000263.1 GCA_003641425.1 Candidatus Zixiibacteriota bacterium | reverse complement strand
GTTCCACCGCTACCATCATAAGCATCAAAATAACCAGCAGAATCTCCCGATGTCGTTACCTGAGAATCTACATAATACTTAGTAGCTAAATGATAATCAGCAATAGGGTCTACCCCGCTAACAGTAGTCGTTATACACAACTCATCATCAGTCCCATCCCAAAACATAGCACTGTCATGATCAGTCCCAAAAACCGCCATATCATTATCTTTAAAATAAATATCTTTTTGACTGAATTTGGCCATCAAAACCTCCAACTATTATAGTGAATGGGGATGTAAAGAATAACAATAAACTATTCTACACCATCCCCCTCACCGCTAACCAGATTAATCAGGAATTACAGACCAATTTAATACATAATTAGCCGAATCAATATCACCCATAAAAGTAACTGTAAAACCTGTTGTTGTTTTCGAGCTAACAATAAACGCATAAATAGATGGCGGAGAATCAGTAGTATTTTCCAAAGATGCATTTACTGTATAATTAGTGTTACTTAACGCAGTACTGAATGTAACAGTAACTTGAGACGATCCGTTAGATATAGCCTGCCTACCATGTTCATAAATCCTATAAGTGGTTCTGTTATCAACATAATTCTTTGTCGCAAGATCCGAGGCTTGTACAGGATCAATTCCAGAAACAGTGGCTGTAAATCCTCGTGTACCATCCACTCTAATATACTGTGTATGATCATCATCTGACAATCCTGATAAATCACCGTGGTCAGTTATGCCTTGAACCCCACTAACTGTAATAGTATTAGCAGAATCATTGTAGGTAACAGTCACACCTCCTACACCACTCATAACAGTGCCTACAGCATCTTGAGCACGCTCATCGAAATCGTTGTTAATACTATCAATTTGTGTCTGTAAACTACCACTAATAGTATCTACTTCGTTCTCGGTATAATACCTGTCGTCATGTATATGCTCAGAACTAGCATTAGATACACCCCCATAACTAGTCAATGCACTATATGAGGCTTGAGTTAAATGAAAATACTGGCCCGTAGTTCCGCCCTGTAATCCACTCAAATTACCATGTATAACAGTACTTCCAAAACGAACCCATTGCGATCCATTATATACCATCAACCGATCGCCAGTCTCATCCCATAATGCAAAACCTTCATTAGGTGTAGTATAATCCCATGACGTCCCATTCCATTCAGCAATGTCGTCGTCATGCCCAGACCATGTACCTGTACCACTTACAACAACATACCGATCCTCATTTGATGGAGACCCAGGCGGTGTATTTTGAAAATTAATTACACTATCTTGCCAATCTAAATTCTGAGCAATACTGTCCACATACTGCTTATCTACCAACTGCGTATTAGAAGTAAAAGTCGGATGAGAAGAATAACTCACAATACCAGTAAAATCTCTAGTACCATCTACCAAAACATACTGAGTATGATCATCATCACTTAATCCAGACAACTGTCCGTGATCAGTAATAATAGAACCACTTATACTAGCAATCCCAGTATCTACATAATTCTTTGTAGCAAGCTCATAAGACTGAACAGGATCTACACCAGAAACAGTAGATGTAAACCCACGACTACCGTTGACAAGTATGTACTGAAGATGATCATCGTCTCCTAAACCTGTCAAATTACCATGATCCACTACAATAGAACCACTAATAGCATCTACATATTGTTTTGTAGTAAGATGATAATCTTCAGTTGGTGAAACACCACTAATAGTAGTATCTAAACGCAACTCATTGTTAGAACCATCCCACCACAAATTAGAATCAAGGTTATCACCAAATGTAACTCTTTGGTTATCTTTTAATCTCAAATCACCATTAGTAAATTTAGCCATTTATCGTCATACCTCCTACGTATTAATATAACCTACGTTCAACCCAGAATTAAAATTAATACTATTCGATGTAATAGCTATACCAACTACTTGTACCCAACTACCACTTACAGTTGGTTTTGTATTCGTCAGCGCCCCATCTACAGTTGAAACATAAATTATATCTCCTGGAGTCCATGACCAACTATCTTTTCTAATTATGCCGTTCCATAAAACTTTTTTATATCCAGTACCTTCTTCCAACGCCAACGCTATACATGGTATTCTAAACACACCGCTTGCAGCCGTACATTGTTCAAAATGCCCATTCGTTTTAACACGAAGAGGGCATGCAAAACCTGTATCATTCCAATCTACATTAACATATGAAAATTGGCCGCTATAACCAATTGTATAACCATGAATAAAATTACCACTGGGTGTGGTATCTAATTCAACACCGTATTGATTAAATGTCAGATCTCCCCCTAACTCAGGAGATGTATCATCTTGTACTTTACTTATACAATTGCTTTGTGCAACACCAGATGCAGCAACTTGCCAATTCAAATAATAATCAGTATCATCTATATGCCCTGAAAAATTAACCCTAAAACCATTAACAGTCTTATTAGTAATAGTATAACCAAACTCTGAAATAGGTGGACTTTCCTTTTCCAAAGATATTAGTACAGAATAATTTGACGAGCTTAACGCACTATTAAAGGTAATATCAGTATATATACTGTTATAACTCAAATGCTCTCTGCCGTATCTAATAGATCCACTAGAAGCTAAAACATCATCTACATACTGTTTAGTAACCAAACTACCAGATTTAGTAGGATAAATACCTTCTACTTCTCCAGTAAAAGCTCTAGTGCCGTCTACTAAAATATATTGTGGGTGATCATCAGCTAATAAACCTGTTAATTTACTATGATCACTCACTCCAGATGCTACTATACCAGAAACAGTCGAATACACTAACCTATCTAAACTAGAGTTATAAATTAAAACCCTACCATCAGCAATGCCAGACTCTGTAACAAATTTTGTACCTAATTGGTACGATGAATGTGACTTATCTACAGCGTTTTTAACTTGTATAGCAGTTGATGTATACACCCCATCAGTAATAGTCTCTGCTGCATTCACATAACCATTGTTATCTGGATCATAAACAGATTTACGCATGTAAATTTCTGGTGTTCCTGATCCACTAATAGCAAGACCTTTAGCATGTGATCTTTTAGATGGTGTATTAGGACACTGTACAATAATATTACCATCTTTATCACTAACACTAAAGGTCAAAAGGGGCGTGGTGCCATCGTCATCATATAAAATCCAATTATCGATATCACCATCAAATAATTCTAATCTGTTAGTTTGAATTTTACGTAATAAATCAGTTCGTAAATCAACTATGCCAACAGTAGATTCAATGTCATTTAGAACGCTGTTGTACTCGCCGCTGGCAGCATATGTATACCTCTCCACGCCTGACAGTGTTATGCTATCACAAATAACCGCATAATTTTGTTCAAAATTAAAACTAGTAAAATAATAACCGTAAAAGCCGTCACCTTTTTCAGCCATACTGGCGCCACTTATAACAATGTTGCCAGTTTCAACATCTCGTATAGTAACAACAGGTGATAAGCCCAAAGCTGGCTCACCATCATGTGTGAAGTAGGCCAGTATCCACATAAACAGATTACCTCATTATTAATCTATTAGTACACCTTCTAAACCTAACATACATGAACATAAAGATTCTTTTATTAAAGCATTTAACTGTTTCCGTAATCTATCCGCCAGAGCCAAGCGTTCACGTAATCCAGGAGATGGATCGTAAGCTGTTTGATCATCACGTATACTGGCCCCATCAGTCATGGCTTCCTGCTTAATAAGGTTTTCTAATAAATCTATAGATGCTTGTAAAATTAAATGATCTTTTGTAACACAACTAAAAGGCACCATTGGTGGAATCATAGCATCACCATATGCTTCATAAATTTCTCTGTCAGAAAAATTAAACGAATAATACCAAATTGTTAAATCATTTTGACATCCACTACTAAGTGTAGATAAAGACCCACTAAACGTTAAATATTGATACCCATTAACAACAGGATTAGAAAGCGATGTAAATTCTAAATCCCCTATAGCTATGCAAACCGGCCACCCACGATCATCTAAATTAACAGTTTTTCCATCAGACAAAACATGACTACATGAAATATCAGAATTACATAACGCATCTTTATCGACAACTAACCGTTCTAACTCTTTATTATCACCTACTAAACGTCGAATTTTACGAATAATTATTTCTTCGTCTGCATCAAACTCATATTCTGAAGGGTAAGTTATGTTATGAAAAATAGATGGGGATAAACCATGTGTGGGAGATGATAAAGAGCTTTCTGCTCCTGTGGTAGTATTGTAATAAGATGATTTATACCAAACGTCACTTGTACCTTGTAAATGTAAATACTCATACGTAGAAACATTAGGCTGCAATGAAACAGAGTCTAAAAAAGTATAAACTCCATCCTTAGCATCTGATGTATAAATACGTATAGTATTATAAATTTGAATAAC
>QNAH01000262.1 GCA_003641425.1 Candidatus Zixiibacteriota bacterium | reverse complement strand
ATAGCCCTGGATGGAGAGTCCTCAGACTGGACCAATGATATGCGGGTGTTCACGGACCTAATCAACGAAGGAGATGAATGGCCTCAGGGAACCGATATCTCTGGGTTCTATCTAGCAAAAGATAGTGCCAACCTATACATTGCCATGGAGCTGGGAGATGCAAACCCTGTAGCTAGTGAGGCCGCTCAGTACATCTTTGAGATTTCGAGTGACTTTGAGGAGCCTAACTATGGTGATATCATGGTGCAGGCCACTTATTCGAATTCAGAGGGTGAGTGGGTAGTGGACGTAAGAAGACGGATCGATCCATTCACTGACGAGCAAATAAGTCATTACCCTTCAGGATATTGCGCAGGATCTACAGACGACACCTATTTCCTCGAATGGCGTGTGCCCCTTTCCGATATTGGTGATCTGGCGGGTAAGTTCGTAACAGCCAGCACTTGGTATGATCAGGACGCGAATGGCTATAGGCAACCGACAGACGTTAACCGGACCCGCATAAAATTGGATACAGCCGCGATATCAGGAAACGTCAGTTCCACTGTTTATAGTGGAACCGGCCGAATCTTCATCTGGGCATTTGACGGACCGGATCCAAGTTCAGCAAATATTGTTGGTCAGGTAGTTATTGATAGGCCCGGTGCATATAGCATTGAAGGACTGCCTATAGGCCAAGAAGTCTACCTCATTGCTGTGTGGGATGCTGACAATAGCGGCACCATCTCGGATTCAGACTATGTGAGCAGCCTGGCTGCGCAAGGCCCATATACGGTCCAAGGGACTGGCATTACCGTTGATATCTCTTTAAATGAACCGATTGCAGTAGAGTTCCTACCGGGGGCTGCCATTCATAGGGTTGTTAATCCAGATGAAAGTGTTAGCTATTTGGTGGAATTGAGCGGCGAGGGATACGAGAGCATCGCGGTAACAGGGCCCAATGGGCAACTTGTCGCGACTACGGAGGATTTTCAATTTGACCGATGGTTAGGAAAATGGCCTTATTACTATGCTGAAATATCCGGCTCCCCTGACTTGGGCGTATATTCTTTTACGGCAGTAAAAGGCTTTACGGTTTATAAGGCTACAGATCTTCAATACGTAAACAGGGATCTCCCCATACCCGACAAGACCAAATTTTCACCGGCCGAGGGCTCTGTAGTCACTTCCAAGACACCATCTTTTTCATGGGAGCTGGTGGACTATCCTCCAATGCACCTCTATTACAGGCTCTATATAAAAGATTCGTCAGGCTCTATTATTTATGCTTCCAGACGCACAATGGATATGACATCCGTCACAATTCCCGAAGGTGAACTCAATGCGGGTCAGGTGTATTCATACATGATAATAGTCTGTGATGACAGTAACTTCATCAGAGTTCAGAACAGCGCGGAAAGCGAATGGATCTCATTTAGAATGGCTGACACGCTGACGCACAGTGCTAAGCCCGTCTTTGATCCGAACGCTTGGAATGCCCTCATTTGGAGTGACCCGGATGGAGACCATGTCCTGTGCACTGTCAAGGTCCATGACTACGACGGCGTTTCTGTGAACGGGACCTCTCATCGTGTCACTGTGACCGTTCCTGGCCAAAATGAGGAAAAGCCAATGAATTTTGACTCGCCTGCCGGTCCAAATGCTGCCTATTATTGGTATTGGCTGGACACACCGGTTTCAGGCGATTATGTGTTCAAGGTCACAGACCCAGACGGAAACACGACCACACTCACAGATCATCTGGAGGTAGGCCAACCACTTTCGTCGCCAGATGAAGACTCAATTCAATTGGATCAAACAAATAATAAACAGACGTATGTCACTGCTGCCTTTGACGACGTATATGTCAATGGTGAGAGCTATGAGGATTTTGATTCGTATGGCAGCATTGATGAGTTGGACTATACGAAATGGACATCTGTTTCGGGCAATGGCTCTGCCTCAATCACCTCTGGCAAGCTATATCTGAGTGCTGGCCATACAGTGGGATGTGCGAGGGAGGATCTAAGTTTCGCAAACCCGGAGTCCATCAACTCCATTAGAGCAACTGTGACTATTGCAGACACCGGCTCCAGTGGCGTGCCCATGGCTAGAATTGCCGGGCACTGGTTCAACAATGGCAATGGTGACGTATGGGCTGAGATTGCCGTTACTAGGGACAAAGTCACTTATTACGTTGACGAAGATATGGCCGACAAGACAGCCTATTGGAATGAGCTCGCGGCGGGCGAGTTGATGACGGTGCAGGTTGGCCAAGATGTAACACTATCCATCTCATGGGACAGTGAAACAGCTACTCTAACATTTGAGGCCAAGGACAAGTCTGGCAATGAATACAAGGCGACATACACAAACCAAACAGAAGCTACTTTCCCACCAATGGACAATTTCAAGTTCCTGGACGTAAAAACTGACTTTGTCACTTCTACTACGCCACGATTTGACTGGAATCCTGTGAGTGGTGCAAACTATTACAGCCTGAGAATTTATAGCAGTGGTGTGAGCGACACAAGCACCATATGGAGGGGTTACTCTGGTGAACCTTCTTACAAGGTACCCCCTGGGGTCTTGAGACCAAATGCAGCATATCGGTTTAGGATTGAGGCATGGGACGCTCATAGCCCGCTGGATGTCGACGATGTGGCCAGGGTCCCAAGCTGGAGCAGTCAATACTATGTTTTTTATACCGGCCCAGAGGAGGTTAAATCCCCATACATTGACCTTGACAACTCCGGGGTTCAAACCTGGAACGGGAATGTCCTGAATCCTTATCTCACATTCTGGATCAAGGTTTACGATGCTCAGGGTGTACCTGATGACATAAAGTCCGTAAAGGTGATCACACCTTCTGGAAGGGGTATAACACTTGATTATTACTCTGGTTATAGATACAACACTGCAACCTGCGGAGTCTACAGGAGGGATGCAGCGCTTTCAATAGAGAGCGGAAACTATGAGTTCATTGTTGAAGACAAAGAGGGGAATCAGTATCAAGTGGCTGAGCATTTAGAAGCGAACCCTATAGACTATCCCGACCCCGCCACCTTATTTCCTCAAACAAATTATGTCACCTACGATGAATCAATAACCTTTGACTGGGATGATGTACCTGGCGCCGCTTTTTACCGCCTCGAACTTTACGATAAAGATTATAACCGTGTGTTTGCCTTTGCAACCACCGAGAGCAATTTCACCCTTGAACCTGGGTTCCTAGAGCATGGCGCCTTGTATAGATATCAGATAGTCACAAGAAGGGAGTTCTTTGACCAAAACGTAGATAACGGTTCAACGAGCCCATGGGGTCTGATTGGTATGCCCACACTAGTCAACACGCCAGTGCAAGGAGGAACACATACTCCCACCATTTCGCTAAGCAACTGGGGAGTGGTAGTGGTTAGCATGCCGGATCCCGGCTCTGGTGATCCTATGTACTGGTTAGATTTTCAGATAAAGGTGACCGACGAGGATGGGGTTCCGGACAATATTGACTCAGTGAGAGTAACCTTTCCTGATGGGACTACTGAGCTTGACCTGTACTATGACGAGTCTTCATGGGGTCAGGCGGATCACAATTATCTTGCAGATCAGGCTTACGGAGATATTAGCGATATTCAAGAGGGAACCTACACATTTATTGTCACAGATTGGGATGGCAACACAACCACTATCACTGACAATCTAACAATTAACCCTGTATCTTTTCCCGCTCTCATCTGGCCTACGGAAGGTCAGCTGGTCTCAGGCACAGCCCCGGTGATAGACTGGTCCGAGGTCCCGGGTGCGAGCAAATATAGGGTTAGAATCTATGAGGGATGGAATCATACTATCCACTGGAGTCCGTTCTTGACCACTACTTATTATGTTGTTCCAGAAGGGATTCTAGTCAGTGGAAAGACCTATAGTTATGCTGTGTATTCCTATCGTGAAGACTACCCGGAAAACGAGCTGGACAATGTCTCCAAGAATGCCTTTGGATATTTTTCCACTATTCATATGAGCACTGTTGAAGGTCCACCGGATAGCGATGGAGACGGTCTGACTGACGCATCAGAAGTCTCCTCAGGGACCAACCCATTTGATGCTGATACTGATGACGATGGTATTAGGGACGACTTAGAGTATAGCTATGGAACAGATCCCACGATGGCGGATACAGATGGCGACGGCCTCCTCGACGGAACAGAGCTTGGGTTCACTTGGGCCAATGTTACTCCTGCTACTGAACCAAGCGTTTTTGAGCCAGCATCTGACCCAGATCTCATAACGAGTCCCACCAACGCTGACACGGACGGAGATGGCATGCCTGATGGGTGGGAGGAAGAGTACAGTCTCGACCCTACTGCTGATGATGCGCTAGCAGACACAGATGGTGACGGATTCAGCAATTTTAGGGAATACGTATCCAACAGTAGTCCAGGAGATAACTCTGATACTCCT
>QNAH01000261.1 GCA_003641425.1 Candidatus Zixiibacteriota bacterium | reverse complement strand
CAATATGCTGTTCTGTTCCGGACAGATCCCGCTTGACCCCAAATCAGGTAAAATTATCGGCAAAACGGCGCCGGAACAGGCCGAACAGGTGATCGCCAATCTCAAAGCCGTTCTGACCGCCGCCGGAGCCGATTTGACCAATGTGGTCAAAACGACCGTATTTCTGGTCGATATGAACGATTTCGCGGCGGTTAACGAGGTCTATGCCAAACACTTTACCGGTGATCTTCCGGCCCGGGCGGCGATTGAAGTCAGCCGTCTGCCCAAAGATGTCCGGGTGGAAATACAGGCCATCGCCGTGATCTGATATGACCGGGCGAAATGTAAAGCTCTTCTATTTTCTGGAGTCGGGATTATCCCTCATGGGGGGGATAATCCTGCCGGTTTATGTTCTTTATTTCCGCCATTTTGATATAACACTATTTCAGGTGGCCCTGCTGGCGGCGGTATTCGAGGCTACTATTATTGTCTTCGAAATACCGACCGGACGATTCGCCGACCGTTATGGCCGCAGACTATCGACGATTATCGGATTCGGTTTATATGTGGTCTCGGCCCTGATATTCTGGAAATTCCGTTCATTGCCCGGCTTTATGGCCGCCGAGATAATCTTCGGTATTGCCGAAACATTTATATCGGGCGCGCTTGAAGCGCTGGCAGTGGACAGCCTTCCGAAAACTGAGCGCAATGAATATCTGCCAAGGCTTTTCTCTAACCGGACTACATTTAAAACCGCCGCTTTGCTGATCGGGATGCTTTTCGGGGGATGGCTGGCCGGAATAAATCTGCCGATGCTTTTTATCCCGGTTCTCGGAGTTGCCATTTTATGTCTATTGGCGGCATTGTTTCTAATTGGTAAAAGGCCGGACAGAACCGGCCAAACAGCCGGCGGCAAATCTTCAAGAGTCCCATTCAAGACTGTTTTTTCGGGCGGCATGGTGACCGCTCTGTTTGCGGTCGGTCTGCTGTCGAATTTTGTCTATGAGCCGGTGGATCAATTCTGGCAAGTGCTCTTTTCGGAAGTAAAAACACTCGGGGCGTGGTATTTTGGAATTATCACCGCCGCCGGGATGGTTCTGGTGGTAATTTTTGCAGGATTTTCAAAGAGGTTGTATAAATGGCCGGGATTTTACTTTTCCGGCGCCTTTATTTTAATAGGGTTCAGCCTGTTTGCTGCCTCAAATCTTTCGATTTATCCCGCCGCGGCCGGTATAATTGTTTATTTTGCATTGAAAGAGCTGATCCGGCCCCTTATATCGACACATCTTAACCGCCATTTCGAATCGGCCAATCGGGCGACCATGCTTTCGGCATATAATATGGTTTGTTCGATTGGTGAGGTGATCGCGGGGGTAATGGCCGGGATACTGGCCCAAAAGTACGGAATCCTGTTTGTTTTTAAATTCTCAATTTTTGGAGTTTTGGCAGTAATAATGGCCTATTTGTCCATTTTCTATATTCGACCCAAAAACTGACCTGTATTTGGTTAAGATATGCTACACTGTAGATTTTTATTCTTCATTTATTGGGGCGATTTGCGTCATGATTTCATACTTGCCGGCTTTTTCAGAAATAAAATTGAATTTCTTTCTACAAAACTCTTGACAAATCACCAAAAAGGTATTTTATAGGTGCTTTGATTTGTGATTATTATCACAAACTTAATGTGCCCGATATGATTGGCAGGAGTTGATAAAAGATATGGACCAATACTTATCCGTTTTGATTTTTCTGTTGGTCGGGGTAGGAATAGTTCTCTTTACTTTCTTTATTGCGCGGCTTATTCGCCCCCACAATCCCTACAAAGAAAAGAACCAGACATATGAATGCGCCGAGGCGCCGGTCGGCAATTCGTGGGTGAAGTTTAATAACCATTTTTATATTTTCGCCCTGATTTTTGTCGTTTTCGATGTCGAGGCGGTTTTTCTTTTCCCGTGGGCGGTGGCGTTCGGCCAGCTCGGGCTTTTTGCCCTGGTAGAAATGATAATATTCATAGCTATTCTGGTATTCGGTCTTTACTACGCCTGGAAAAAAGGGGTGCTCAAATGGGTATAATCAAAAAAGTTCCGGTTTTTCTGGAAAAGGTACCGGGGGGGGGCATCATCACCACAAGTCTGAATACAATATTCAATTATTCGCAGGCCAGTTCGCTCTGGTATTTGCTGTTTGGAACCGCCTGTTGCGCTATCGAGCTGATGGCCACCGGCGCCTCCCGTTACGATTTCGATCGATTTGGCATGATTTTCCGGGCCTCGCCCCGCCAGTCCGATCTTATTATTGCGGCCGGGACGATCACCAAAAAAATGGGTCCGAGACTTCGCCTGCTTCACGATCAGATGGCCGAGCCGAGATATGTTATTGCCATGGGCGGATGCACCTGC
The DNA here is from genome assembly GCA_003641425.1 of Candidatus Zixiibacteriota bacterium. GTDB lineage: Bacteria > Zixibacteria > MSB-5A5 > GN15 > PGXB01 > PGXB01. The sequence continues at coordinate 2,061 of QNAH01000261.1, read as the reverse complement.
GGCGGCGGACCGTTTTATTATGACAGTTATGCGGTTGAGAAAGGTATCGACCATATTGTCCCGGTAGATGTGTATATCCCCGGATGCCCGCCGCGGCCGGAATCGCTGCTGGAGGGGTGTTTGACGCTTCAGAAGAAAGTAAAGACCCAGAAAATCAAGGATTGGAGCTAAGATAATTCGTTATGAATCGTGACGAACTTGCCAAATATCTTCTGGATAAATTTCCCGATACACTGGAACTTCTCGAAACCGGCAAAGCCGAGCCATTCTTTTTGCTGAAAAAGCCGGATGGGCTGGTCGAGTTTTGCCGTGCCATACGGGATGATGTCGAACTGCGGATGGATTATCTCTGCCAGATGTGCGGTGTCGATACAGGCGAAAATTTCGAGGTGGTTTATTCGGTCGCCTCGGTTAAAAAACGATATAGATTCGATTTCAAGTTCCCGCTTCCATATAACAAGGCTGAGATCGACTCGGTGCAGACTGTCTGGGCCGGTGCCAACTGGTTCGAGAGGGAAACCTGGGAACTTTATGGTATAAATGTTCGGAATCACGGCAACCTGACACGTTTCCTGCTTCCCGATAACTGGGATCAGGGCTTCCCGATGCGTAAAGACTGGGATGCGCCTGATTTCAAGAGGTTGCCCGAGGTATAAGCATGGCCGATTTGCGAACAGAAGAATTTGTCGTCAATATGGGGCCGCATCATCCCTCGACTCACGGGGTTTGCCGCTTCGTTTTGACCATGGACGGCGAGGTTATTGTCAAGGCCGAACCGGTTATCGGCTACTTGCACCGGGCGCTGGAGAAAATTTGTGAGAATCGAACCTATGCGCAGTGTATCCCTGTCCTGGATCGTTTTGAATACTGCACCTCGATGTCATGCAATCAGGTCTTCGCCCTGGCCACCGAGAAGCTGGCCGGAATTGAAGTTCCGGAGCGGGCCGAATATCTGCGCGTCATCATGCTTGAACTTAACCGGATCGCCAGCCATCTGATCTGGCTTGGCACGACCTCACTGGATCTCGGGGCGCTGACGCCGTTCCTCTATGCATTTCGTGAACGGGAAGATATTCTCGACCTGTTTGAAATGACCTGCGGGCAAAGATTGACATACAATTATATTCGTGTGGGCGGTGTCGCTAAAGATATTCCGGCGGAATTTATTCCCAAGGCAAAGAAGTTTCTGTCGACTTTCGACCACAAAGTGGATGACTACGAAAGAGTCCTGACTGAGAATCCGATTTTTATAGCGCGTAACCAGAATATCGGCGTCATGTCGCAGGAACTGGCGATTGCTTACGGTGTTTCGGGGCCGAATCTACGGGCCACCGGGATAAAATTCGATTTGCGCCGCGACGATCCTTATTCGATTTACGACCGTTTTAAATTCGATATCCCAACCGGACAGAATGGCGATTGTTATGACCGGTACCGGGTACGTATGCAAGAGATGCGCGAATCGGCCAAAATAGTCCGGCAGGCAATCGAGCAGCTTCCCGAAGGAGAAATTTCGGCCAAGTTCAATCCCCTCGTGTTCAAGGCGCCTGCGGGCGAATTGTACAGCCGGATCGAAAATTCCCGCGGTGAAATGGGGGTTTATATACAGTCTCGTGATAAAGAAAAGAAGCCGCTTCGTGTCAAACTTCGCGGCAGTTCCTATAATCATTTGCAGGCAATGCCTCATGTATTGGTGGGCCATAAGATAGCCGATGTGGTGGCAGTCATGGCCTCGCTGGATATAATTATGCCGGATGTGGACAGGTAATGGAAATAACAGGAATTTTCAAATATTTGTATGAATTGCTGGCCGGGATCGGCCTGCCGCAGGTCTGGGTCGATATTATCGCCTATATCTTCGCGGCTGTAGTCGTTTTCGGATTTCTCTGTGTGGTGGCGCTTTTCCTGGTCTGGCTTGAAAGAAAAGCCTCGGCGCATTTTCAGCAGAGGCTGGGACCTATGCGCACCGGGTGGCACGGCTGGCGGCAGACGGTTCATGACGCCATCAAATTGATGCGCAAGGAAGACATCACTCCGTATGCAGTGGATCGAAAAGTCTTT
>QNAH01000260.1 GCA_003641425.1 Candidatus Zixiibacteriota bacterium | reverse complement strand
TTTTAAAATCATCCGCTTGCTAAGGCAATTTTTCAATATCCCATCAATATCTATACAAGATCAGTGATGATCGGGATGTGGGGTCTATTATAAAGGGAGGAGTATGGGAATAAAACATCGCAGGGGCGTATTGACATACGCCCCGGTGTCGGGTGCAGTGACCCGACACCACCTAAAAAAGAAATGTCGGGATGGCGAACCTCGGTACCCCACCCAACGGGTGGGTACGTCTAATACCACCTAAACATCCCATGTTTTAAAATCATCCGCTTGCTAAGGCTGTTTTTCTCCCACATCGCATCAAAATCTATACAAGATCAGTGATGATCGGAATATGAGGTATATATATAAGGAGAAAATATGGGTATCAATCAATGCAGGGGCGTATTGACATACGCCCCGGTGTCGGGTGCAGTGACCCGACACCACGTGACATACTTTGAACACGTAATAACGTACATGCGGGGTAAAATTCACCGGGAAAAATGTGATGTTCAAACGCGCCCCTACGACAAAACAAAACCGAATGTCTGTAATATAATATGCAATATCATAGTACAACGGAATTTCAGGCGATTTTCGCCCGATTTGCCCGAAAATCGTTACAGAATCGTTAGTAAAATTGCCGCAAAATCGGTGATGATTTTAATTATTGTACGTCCATTATACCGTCGTTGCGAGGAGCGGTCTGGTGGCCTACCGCTTGCGGTGGGTTTCATAAATTTTTCGGCACCCCACAGCTTGTCGAAGATCCCGAGTTTTCGAGGGGCTGTGGGTTCGTATGCAAAGGCAATTCGGCTGAAAAACACATGGATTCCCGCCTGCGCGGGAATGACAAAAGGATAATTAGGAATGAGAGAAAAATTAATATGTGTTAATATTAAATCGCTTTCGAGCGCTTGACCTTCTCGTAACCTTCCTTGATTATCCGGACGACTTCGTCCGTGTCATCGGTCATTGAAAACAGCGACAGGTCTTCTTTAGACAGTGTTCCGACTTTGATCGGGCTGGAGACGATCCAGTCGATCAATCCGCCCCAGAACTCGGAACCGAACAGGACAACCGGGAAATGAAGGATTTTCCTGGTCTGGATGAGGGTCATCGATTCGAACAGCTCGTCGAGCGTCCCGAACCCTCCCGGCATAATGACAAAGGCCGAGGCGTACTTGACAAACATCACTTTGCGCGCGAAGAAGTATCTGAAGTCAAGCGAAAGGTCCTGGTATTCGTTGGGAATCTGCTCCGAGGGGATGTCGATATTAAGCCCGATCGATTTCGATTTGCCCTCGAAGGCGCCGCGATTGGCCGCCTCCATGATACTCGGGCCGCCCCCGGTGATAACGGAAAATCCGGAATCGGACAGCTTGCGGGCGATTTCACGGGCATACCTGTAATATTTGGATTCCGGCGGCAAGGCCGATGAGCCGAAAATGGACACCGCCGGGTGAAGATAGCGAAGGGTATCGTATCCTTCGACAAACTCCGACATGATCCTGAACACTGACCAGAGATCGCGATCGGTGTGAAGTTTAGTCTTCTCGTCGTTATTATTCCAAAAATCTTTCTTTTTTCCCGTCATTAAGCTTTGTCTCCTCAAAAAATTATCGCCGGATTTATTATACTAAATCTTCGGTAAAAAATCCCGTTTTTATCCGTTATTTAATTTCGGTCAAAATGACGCCGGTTATAACGACAATCCCGCCGATCACGAAAGCTCTGCTGATTGTCTCCGACAGCAACACCACCGCCACCGCCGATGCGATAATCGGCTGGATATTCTGAATCACCGCCAGCCGCGAAGCCTCCATGTATTTAAGCACCCAGTACCACAGGAAATAGGCTAAAATCGAGATAATCAGGACCAGATAGGCCAGCGAGGTCCATCCGACCCACGTTACTCCGCTGAAATCGTGCTGAAGCGCCCGATAAAGCCCGCAGGGGGCATAAACGACCGAGCCATATACAAGGGCCAGCCCGATCACCCGGAAGGCGCCATATTTGATCGCAAGCGGCTTTACCATCACGGTCGCCACCGCCCAGGCCACCACGGCCATAAGCACAAAGGCATCGCCGACCAGATATTCGGCGCCAAACCGGACCTTCCCGCCCGCCAGAATAATATATACCCCCACCGCGGCGATCAATATCCCGGCGGTTCGCCTGATGGTCGGTTTCTCCCCCAGGAAAATAATGGCCAGACCGTAAATAAAGATCGGCAGGGTGGCAAAGAGAAGGCTGGAATGACTGGCCGAAGTCATCGACTGGCCAAAAATAAAAAGGGCCTGATTGAATATGATGACCAGAATACCAATCAGGAAAATCCGGATGTGGTCCTTTTTCGGCATCTTTTTCTGACGCCGGAGGGTCAGCAGGATCGGAACGAGAATAATCGATGATAACGAGAATCTGAAAAAGGCATAAGACAGGGCGTCGATTTCATTGACACCGAGTTTGACAATCGGAAATGCAAGCGCCGTAATAACCTGGTGAAAAAACAGGACGAGGTATAGAAACCAGGTTGGCTTGGTGTCGGATTTTGTTTTTATGTGCCGCTATGCCTTATCTTATATATTGTTGTATTATATCTTATACATGTCTATTAAAGTAAGCCTTTAAGGTAACCACCGTCCACCTGGATTGTCGTGCCGTTGACATAGGAAGCTTTTTCGGAGGCCAGGAAAGCGACCATGCTTCCCAGCTCCTCCGGTTTGCCCAGTCGCCCGGCGGGCACACTTGCGGCCCACCCCGCGTAAATCTCTTCGATCGTTTTCCCGCCCGCCTCGGATTCCACCTCGGCCAGATGAACCAGTCTCTCGGTTTCGGTGTATCCGGGACAGACAGTGTTGACTGTCAGGCCGTGTTTCCCCAGATCGATCGAGATCGATTTGGCAAATCCGGTCAGTCCGGCTCTGAGGGTGTTGGATATGAGAAGATTTTCGATTGGCTGTTTGACCGCCACCGAGGTGATATAGATGATTCTCCCCCATTTTTTCTCAATCATGCCGGGGACGACCGCCCTGGTCAGATTTATGGCGGCGTGGAGGGTCAGATCCGAGGCCTTGAGCCAGGCCTCTTTATTGACTTCGAGAAATTTCCCGGCCGGCGGACCGCCGGCATTTGATACCAGAATATCGACCGAGCCCATTTCCTTGGTTGCCCTGGCCGCTATTTTTTCGGCCTCACCGGGAATGGAGACATCGCCTTCGATTGTCACCGGCATTATCCCGGTCATCTTTTTTATCTTTTCGGCGGCCTTTTTGAGGTTGCCCATGGAGCGTGAATTGATCGCCACCCGGGCTCCTTCTTCGGCCAGCGCCGACGCCGCGGCAAAACCGAGCCCGGCCGATGCGCCGGTGATCAATGCGGCTTTATCTTTTAATCCCAGATCCATGGTTATGCCTTCACTCTGGACAGTTCATCGATCAAAGCCAGACCGGCATAGCATCCGCGATGAAAATCGGAGACGGAGAATCGTTCGTTGGGTGAGTGAGCGTTGTCGTCATTCTGGCCCCATCCGAGCAAAAGCGTATCCACTCCAAGGACATTTTTGAAGGTGCCGACTATCGGAATTGAACCGCCTTCCTTTATGAATACCGGTTCGATACCGAATCCGGTCTTGATGGCTTTCCCGGCCGCATCCAGCCACGGACCGTCGGTCGGCACCACCACCGCGGCGGCGCCGCCATGCTTGGTGATCTCGCAATCGACATAGTCAGGACAGATTTTATGAATGTATTTTTCGATTTTATCGCAGATGTCGTCTGATTTCTGATCGGGCACCAGGCGCATGGTTATTTTGGCCGAGGCCCATGACGGAATAATGGTTTTTCCGCCTTCACCCTGATAACCGCCCTTGATACCGTTGACGTCGAGAGTCGGCCGTGACCAGAGTCGTTCATAGACCGAATATCCCTTTTCCCCGTGAAGACCTTTACAACCGACTTTGTTACGGAATTCATCTTCATCGAAAGGCAATTTCGCAAACTGCTCGCGTTCCCAATCGCTGACCTCGACGACATCATCATAAAAGCCGTCGATTGTGATTTTACCGTCATCATCGTGCATCGATCCTATAATTTTAGCCAGAACATTGACCGGGTTGGGAACCGCTCCGCCAAATCCGCCGGAATGCAGATCGCGGTCGGGACCGGTGATCTTGATCTCGACAAAAGTTACACCGCGCAGACCATAGGTGACGGCCGGTTTGTTGCGATCAAACTGGGAACTGTCGGAAACGACGATGATATCAGCTTTGAGCATCTCAGCGTTTTCTTTGACAAAATTGGCCAGATTTTCCGCGCCCGACTCTTCCTCTCCTTCTATAAGGAGTTTGACGTTGATCGGAAATTCGGTTCCGGTCGCATGATAGGCTTCGAGCGCTTTGAGATGAGTAAGGAGCTGGCCCTTGTCATCGGTTGCCCCCCGGGCGATGATATAATCGCCGTCGATTATGGGATTGAACG
>QNAH01000259.1 GCA_003641425.1 Candidatus Zixiibacteriota bacterium | reverse complement strand
TCCGGAAGTTCCGGTACCGGAGGTGCCGGCTCAGGTCTTCTTTTGCCGAAAACAGTCTTGGTGCCTGACCGCCTGGTCTCTTCGCCGATAAATTCGTCTGTCTCGAAATCGAATTCCCACTCCTTACCGGCACTGTCGACTGCGTAAGCCCCGTCCGGTGAGACATGTAATTCGTAAAAAACCGTGTCTTCAGGTAATACTGAGGATTCAGGAATGGCGCCTTCAACAATTAAGTCATTCTCATTAGTGGGCGCACCCCGGGCAAGACCGCATAACAGCAGTATTACCGCTGTAAACAACATCAAAGCATAATCACGATTTTTGCCCGAAAAAATCATAACAGACACCTAAAATTCCTCGACAATGATATCGCCCGTTTCGGTGATGAGAGTTATATTGGGGCCCCCGCTGCCGAAACTGCCCGACATCTTGTTCTGAGAAACAGAATTTATCGATATCGGCAGCTTTGTATTTATCTCGCCACTTGTCGTTTCTATACGAATATTTCCCGAAGACGTTTCAGGAACGCTGAAATTAATACTGCCCGTCGATGTCTCGACATAATAATCCCGGCTGGAATTAAGCTCCGTTTTGATATCGACATCGCCGGTATGAGTTTGGATACTTACCGCGCCTTCTTCCTGCTCCACGGATACGTTCCCGGATGTCGAGCGGAGCTGAAGGTCGCCGATAAGATATGTGACTTCAACGGCGCCTGATGTCTGAGAAATGGTTACCGGCCCGGAAATATAGGATCCTTTTTTAAGGCCCGATGTCGAATGTATATCGATAGCGCCGGTTATTGAGTTGAATTCTATATTTGAACCACCGGTGGTTATATCGACACGACCGGTAATTCCTGTCAGGTTGATGTCGCTGCTCATGGAATTAATAACAGCATCAGCATGAATATCATCAAGACGGATCTCTTCATCGGTGCCGGTGACATTGACCGGAGCATGAACACCTGAAACTGTTATTGATCCCGATAAATTGTCCACATTTACCCGGCAATTCTGCGGGACAGTGATAACAAAATCGACCGAACCGAATGAATCTTCACCGCTCCCGAATAGTCTGCTCCAGAATGAATCCGAACTGCCTTTCAGTTTTCTGAAGTTTGTTCTAACAGTCAATTTCCTGCCGCTCTGGCTGACCTTTATCTCGATATGCTCCGCGACCACTTCGGCTTCATCCTGATCGGCCGCCCGGACATGTTTGACGGCATCGATAGTCATCCTGCTTACCGGAGCACCTTTTATTTCGACATCACCGATCTTGTTGATTATGAACAATTCGGGATCCGTGGGAAGAACGACCATTTTTTGATAATCGAAACTGTATATCTTGCCCTGAGCGCTAAGTCCCAGAATCAGAACCAAACCCAGTATATATATCAGACTCTTCTTCATGGCGGTTACCCTTAGGACTAAAATGGCCGCAATTTTTTCTTCAAGAGCTCACGAGCTCGAAAAATACGCGCTTTCACCGTGCCAATCGGTATATTCAATGCCTCGGCAATCTCTTCATAAGATTTATTGTCTTTATGGCGATATACTATCACCAGCCGATATTTATCCGGCAATGTATCAATAGCGTCATTGATCGATACTCTTCTTTCGCGTTCAAGAAGATCCCGCTCGGGATTATAAGAATCGTCAGGAACCTCAATCTCAAATTCACCGTCGGACGTCACGGTTGGAGTATCAAGTGACAGAGTTTTTATCTTTTGCTTCCTGAGATAGTCGATGGCGCAGTTGGCGCCGATTCGGTAAAGCCAGGTCGAAAATTTGTATTCGGCGCGATATGTGGCCAGTGATGCGAATGCTTTCATAAACGTCTCCTGAACCAAATCGGCGGCGGTTTCCTTGTTGCGAACTATCTTAAAAACAATATGGAAGATAGCCGTCTTATGCCGGTTCATCAGTTGTTTATAGGCGCTCTGGTCTCCGGCAAGAGCGCTTTCGATTAATATCTTGTCATTCTCAGCCAATTAGGCCCTTCAGTACAGTTTACGTTAGCACCCTCTAAGCGGTTTCGCTATAACCTTAGGATTATAAGGAATCGGGCCGCATTAAACAATTAAAATATTTACACTTCCGTCCCGATCAGGAACCGAATTCGGCGATGAATCCGGCCTGTTTTCATATATAAAATAACAGGTAATTCGTGCGGTTTTTCGGAATTATCTTATTGTTGTATTTAATAGAACCGGATATATTCCGAATAGATAACATCGGTATATCGGGCCGATTAAATCACGGAGTAAATTATATGCGCTGGAACGCCCGGGATAAGAAAGAAAATAACGACAAAAACCCGGCGGCGGGAAACCGGATTTCGCATTACGAGATAATTCGTAAAGTCGGGGCCACCGGGCTGGGGATTATTTATCTGGCCGAAGATACCTGGAAACGCAACAAGGTCACGCTCAAACTGTTCTACGAAGATCAGAAAACCGATGCGCAGATCAAACAGTTTATGATTGACGGGGCCGAGAAAGCATTGGAGATACACCATCCCAACCTGCTGGCAGTTTACGAGGTCGGGCAGGTCGGAAAGCGCGATTTTATCGCGATGGAATACGCCGAGGGAATGAATCTGAAACAGCTCCGCGTATCGGGGCGCATCTCAAATGAAGGTGTGATCGAAATCACGCGGCAGTTATGCTCAGCTATAAAGGAACTCCATGACAACCGGATGCTGGCGCAAAACCTGATACCGGAACAGATTATTGTCACCCACTCCAAACAGGTCAAATTCATCAATTTCGGTATGATCGACACTTCCGCTTCGACCGGCTCGATCGAATCACTCCCGGCCGATATTGTCTCGTTTATGTCTCCCGAGCAGATCAACGACCGTGATATCGATGAGCGCTCGAATATATTCTCACTTGGCGTAATCCTGTACACCCTGGCGGCCGACCGACCGCCGTTTTACGGCCAGACGGCCAAAAGTGTCGCGCAGGCGGTCAATTCGGTCACACCTCAGGCGCCGATAACATTCAATGCCGAATTGCCGGAAAGGCTCAATCGAATTATAATGAAGATGCTCGACAAAAATCCGGTTCACCGGTACCAGACGATTGATGAGATCATCGGTGATCTGGCCTATTTCAAGAAAACTCCGGAGTACGAGACCTATGCGCCGAAGAAAAAAGACTCATGGAACTGGGTTGTCATAATTGCCTTTATCATCCTTCTGCTGATATCACTCTGGGGGTATATAAAAGAACTTATCATGAAGCAGTGATCCTATTTCTCCGTCTTATAAATCAAGACATGTTCATCCTGGTACGCGACCGGCAATGTCAGCCTGATATGCGGGAAATATTTGCTTTCCACCGGGCCGTAGAAAATATAATCCACCTCGGGCGGGGGGAGACTCATCCGATATGCCTTGGTGATATTATTGTACCTCTCGCGCCAGCTCAGACCAAGATGCGACACATGGCCGATAAAACCGAGATAAACCGGGCGGGATTGCATCACCAGAGCCATATCATGGGAATCGGCGGTGACCGCCATGAAGCAGTCGTTCTGATCAGTGTTTTGGTTGATCCATGAGACAGCTTTGTCCAGACGACTGTCGTAGCGCGGATAGTAATCACCCTTGTTCGGATTGTATTTGGAATAGCAGGCGATAATGAACCCGACAAACAGCACTATGACTACAAGACGGGCAAGCAAACCGGCGGCGGGGAGACGCGGTTCGCCCGAAGCAACAATCATCGCCCCGGCAAAATAAACCATGAAAATCGGGAAGAAAGGATTGAAATGTATGAGCGAGCCGAATATCAGGGCGATTGCCAGAAGAATACTCATATCGCGCCGACGATAGAAAGCGGCGAGAATAATAAACGGAGCGGCGTGTCTTAATATCTCGAGCGGGTCGAAATAGAAAGCCTCGGTAATTACAAAATAAAAAGGCTTTTCGGTCACAGCCGAGGTTACAATCAGCGAGGCGGCGATTGTCCCGAGAAGGCCGGAGACCAGCAGATAGATATCGTCGCGTTTGCGGTTCAGAACGGCCATGACAGCCAGAAAAGGGAGGACCATCAGCATTGCATAACCGTTAATCAGCGCCGCGGCGAATATGGAGATCAATCGTATCGACATTCTCTTACAAAATATGGCGGCTGTCAGAAGGATGAAAAAGGGAGCATGGGTAAAACCGCGGGCGACAAAATCGACCCCGAGGGCATTGAGATCGACCGCGAAAACCGATGCGGTGAACAGGACAGCCAGCGGAGGACCGTATTTGGCGGGGAAGAGGCTTTTAAGCAGGAGCCAAAAAAGAATCAGGTAAAGGAGATTCAGAATTCTGATACTGTTGTACGGGTTGAGTATTTTTGCCAGTATGGCGGCCGGATAGTACTGGATAAACGGCTGAGTAAGTTTGACACCGGCGAAAGCCGGATTTTCCGGCGGCATGTTGTCGAGGACTGTATTGATAATGGCGCCGTAGTATAGAAAATCGACAT
>QNAH01000258.1 GCA_003641425.1 Candidatus Zixiibacteriota bacterium | reverse complement strand
CTCCGGAGGGCGGTGGGCAGGATATGAGGACTGTAATACGATGAGGAAATACGGCTTCATATTATCCATTGCGCTGGTGTCGTTGCTATTTACAGTCCCACAGTTTGCTTATGCTATCGGTTCGGATGATACGACGTGGACACAGCGCAAACATATTAAACTTGCCCTGATAACATATTCGGGCAGTAATAATGCCATGTCGGGATTTGTGGCAAAGCATATTGATCTGGCCATAAATCCAAGCGGTTCTTTCCTGTCGCATTTACAGGATTCGGTTGCGGCCTATGGAACAACCATGCGTTATACCACATATTTCGGAATTTCCAATTATTCATCCAGCGATTATGATAGCCTGCAATCTTTTTGCACCCAGAAGGGTTATGAATATGATTCGATGTTTTTATGGATGGAAACCGATTCACTTGTAGTTGATCCGTCGTATGCCGCCGCAAGCGGCTCTTATTGTCAGGATTGGATATATAACCGCGCCAGCGACGGTGATTCTGTTAAAATGTGTGTTTGGGCGTCAAATCGTTCTGTGCCCGACCAGAGACGTTCGGAGGTGTGGGATTGGTATGTGTGGAAATATTTCAATAATTATGACACTTCCGTTTATTATGGTGTAATGGAAGATGAAGGAACGGTTTATTGGCATAAGACGTATGAAAACCATTCCAATTCATACAATACATTTCCGTTTAAGTCAACCGCCATCAAGTATGGTCAGCCTTCTAATGTGCAGGGCTGGGACGGCATGAATCATGTCGAGATTACAGATTCATTGATATATTTGAAACAGCATGGCTGGCTGAAAAATCTAATGGATTCACTATATAAATACGACAAAATCAGATTGTGTAACAATGCCAGCTATGGCGTAACCGGTTCTGATTGTATTGATGACATATTTCTGACCGGGACTGGTGTCCTTTATGGCGAAAATATGTGGCTTAATCCTTTTGACGGTGTTGGCGGATATGCCCCGGACGCATGGAAATTAATGGATTCAATGGCTTCACAGGATACCGGATATGCCGTCATCTGGATGACTGTATGGCCGACATTAGATACGGTTCCGCTTGCCGGGGTCGGGGGACTTGACCGAACACTAATAATGAATCTTTGCTGGTATTACATGGCCGCCGATTATGAGCATTGTTATTATATGTGCAATAGTGCGGATAATAATGTTGATGATGATATAGACACTCTGGCGTCGTGGTTTCCCGCCATAGATACAAGTGTCGGTCAGCCTATTGGATCGCGGTCGGTCTGCACTTCCGGGACGGATGGGGCGAGCCAGTCATTTGACCTTTACGAGCGAAAATATTTAAGGGATAATGGCGACACCGTAAAAATATACTATCGTCCGCCAAATGGCAGTGATTACACCTCCACATCCAATGTTGTATATCCGCTGGGGGGAAATTATCGGGAATTAAAGAAAGACGGCACACTCGGTGGAATAGTTACGTCGGTTACCATACGTAATGCGGAAGGTATGATTATGATGGAAGCATCGAGCGGCAAAAATAAGAAATACAGGGGGAAAATAACCATAAGGGGAGCTAAACATTGAGAACACTATTGATACTTTTACTATTATGCGGACTGGCTTATGCCGATTCGACCGACGTGATATTCCACCATAACCCGACTGACGCGGGGGAAACGGCCGTTGTCGATTCGGTTGTATATCACCAGATATATTATCTGGATGATTCGGTCGGCGCGGGAACTCATGTCGGCCCAGATACGGGGGCCTTTTGGGATACGGTCAGAATCAGTGGGGTGTACCTGTTCGGACTGTCGGCGGCTATGACCTATTATTTTAACAACGCTTTCGATGATACCGAATATGTTCTGGCCGATAATATCGAGGGCGAATTTGCCGCCAATACGCCGGGCGGCCCGGACACCTGTCAGGTGTGGGGGTATATATCAGACATCGGCGGAACGGCCCTTGAGACGGCGACTATTACCGCCATACTCAGGGGTTATAACGTAAGAGATACCTGCAACGACAAACTTGTCGGTTATTACAAAAAGACGACGACCAGCAATTCGGCGGGTTACTGGTCAATACCTTTAATCAAGACCGGCTGTTTAAGCCCCGGCAAAACTTATACCATTGAGGCGGTGTGGGGTAGTGGTAAATGGAAGCGGACAAATATAACCGTTCCTGATTCTGCGAGCTATCGAATAAAATAGGGGGGGATATGCCTAAATTTGATCATCCGGCTGACAGGGATTTATGGCTGTCTCAGTCGCATCCTTTGCTTGAGGCGGTTATAAATATGCTTGACGCCCTGTTTTTTATCTTTCACAAAATCTACGGCGCGAAGCTGTTTCCATACCGTAAGGTGGAAGTCGCTCACGGCGGGTTTATCCGGCCAAAGGGCAAAAGGCCGAGCTTCCATCCGCTCGGTCAGGCTCTTGATGTCAGAACAAAGGATATGGGGCGCAGGCAAAAAAAATTGATCCTGAGTGTTCTGGCGTTTTTACGAAAGCTGGCTAACAGCCCGATAGAGCATGTATATGAACCTGCAAAATTCGACGATGAGGGTAACTGTGTTCGCGGTGAACACATACACATTGAAATCGACACCAAGAAAGACGGTGTCTTTCCGGTGTAGGGGAGGGTAAATGGCTAAATTCAGAAGGAAACCAATCGTTATCGAGGCTGAACAATGGTTTCCGGGGAGAGATGTAAAAGGAGTTCATCAGCATTTCGATGTGGGCATTGGAAGTGAACTTGATAGCGCACCGCACGTTCATACTATACATAAAAATCAAATGGTGATAATAGAACCGGGCGATTGGATAATTCCAGAAGGTGACGGTGAACATTTTTACCCCTGCAAACCCGATATATTTGAAAAAACTTACGAACCTGTATAAGGAGAAATGGCTATGGAAATGTTTCTTGACAAACTGTTCGAGTTTCTTGGCGGGACCGTCGAGAAGTTCGGCACTAAATTTCTGGTGACGCTCGGCATTGAGGGCGGTATCGCTTATCTGATTTATTGCGACAAAATCCCCGGACTGTGGGGCGCAATTATCATGGGCATTGTGGCTATATGCTACTTCGCCTTCAGACGTAAACAGGAAAAGGAAACAATCTCTTAAATGTAATGTGGAGGAAGAATGGCACTTGAAACATTGAAGGACGTAAAGACGATCGACGGATTCGAGGTCGGTTATCTGGATGAAAATGGAGAAGTATCACCAGGTACTTCTTATATTTTCATTAATCACATCGAAAATTTTATCACCTTCCAAATCCAGAGGGGGCCAATAAAAGAAAACGGCATCAATGGCTGTCAGGTTGATACTATGATTGCTACGGCCAAAAAAATTATTGAGGGCTTTAACAAAAAAATTCCCTGTCGGGAAAACTCAATTACTATTACAAAACTCGACGAAGCTCTTTTGTGGTTGCGCAACCGCAAGGCTGAGCGCGAATCACGCGGCGTCGAGGGAAGGAACTTAGAATAATGAAAACAAAACTTATAACGCTTTTAATCGTGTTGATGACGGGCTCGCTCTGGGCCATGCCGCCCGCCGCCGATGTTTCGGACTATTTCGGTGAGCCTGACGATCCGGTGACCTATATCGGCGCGATTTATTATGACAATGACGGCGGCCTGATGGTCAACGGCGGCTTGACTGTGCCGCTCGGCAGAGGATTCTATACTATACCATCGTTCCAGACCGGGGACGAAAACACCGAGGGTACAGTTGAACTGGTATGGACATACGGAATCGGCGAGGGCTGGTATCTGGGCGCAATTATAACGCCGTTCGGCCTTAACTGGTCAACCGATATACCCAATAATGACATTGATTATGTCGCTTATGTTAAATGTGGGGCCGGTGTAATTGTCGGCAAGGCACTCAATGATTATGTCGGCCTGGGCGCGGGCGCGAAATATAAGCGGACTTATGACACCGGGGCTTTATTCGCAAACAACGGCTGGCAGGTCGGCACATATTTAACGATTAGTTTATGATAGCTTTCAGGAACACCATACGGAGAGCATTTCGCAAGGGGGGACTGTGGTTCTGCGTATTCACCTTACTCGCCTATGCTTTCACGACAAAGGACAATCAAATAAGTCCCGTTCGGGTGGTCATAGGTGTAGGCTTGGCGGTGTTTCTGGCAATATACCTTCTCACATAGTTCCCCCCGCAGGATGGGCCGGGGGTGGCTCCGGCCTGTCGAAAAAAAGGAACTTTAATGTCGGCAGTATTGGCAATCAAACATAAAGGGCGCGTCTGGATGGCGGCCGATTCGGGTATTAGCCGTGAAGACAGTATTGAAGTTTTTGAAGCGGGCAGTAAAATAATCAAATGCGGGCCGCTGACTATCGGATATGTCGGGCCGGTGCAGGGGATTAATACGTTGCGTTACAGATACGTTCCTCCGAAAAAAAAGACCGGAGAAACGGATGATCATTATATATATGATTCTATATGGAACTCAATGGGCAAAAGGCTGGTGAATGATGGAGTTG
>QNAH01000257.1 GCA_003641425.1 Candidatus Zixiibacteriota bacterium | reverse complement strand
CAACTGGGGCATGTTTGACATTGTGTGCACTGTTAATGACGCCAACCTGTTGAGCTACAAACTGGAACTGGGTGTGGGGAGCACACCCGGTTCCTGGGTAAGGCTGGCCGGAGATAACGATACAAGTTACGGGTACCATGACGGCGCAGTACCCATTTCAAACAGGACCCTGTACACGTGGATTACCAACGAGACCGCAACGGATAAAATTCCCTCATCAAGCGGCATCACCTTTGATAACGGGGTCTATACCTTACGCTTGACGGTAAATGACCGTGCGGGAAATACAACTGTCAAGACCTCAACGATCACACTGGATAATCTTTTTATAACCAGTGTGAGCAGGGAAAATTCAACAATTAACCCCGCAGACTCAGAAACAGCAGACATACAGTTTTCCATCAACAAACCCGCTACTGTTACCCTCAAGATATACCCTGAATGGGAGGGCGAGGCAGGAGGCCTGGTAAGAGAAATAACCCAGAGCCTGTCTGCCGGCACTCACACCATTTCATGGGATGGGAGGAATAATCAAAGTGAGATTGTTCCAGATGAGGCCTATATTTTTGTGATAGAGGCCTCTGCGGGCGACCGCACAGACAAATACCTCCCCACCACAGGGCACGTGGACGGATCAGGCATCGGAACCATTCCCGGCAATTACAATTTTTACACCAATGATTTCTGGAAAATCGAATACACGATAGATGGCACTGATCCTGCCAGAGTAACCATGCAGGTCACTCCTTCTGGTGAAGGCACATTCCGCGTTATTGACATGGAGCCCCACGAGAGGGGAGAAACCTTTACCATTATGTGGGACGGGCGTAGGCCCAATGGGACCCTGGTCCAGTCCACGTGCCAGGTCTATTTTCCTCCTCCAACAACCCTGAGGCCAAATTACATAATCGTCAAAAATACTTCGGACAAGCCCGTAATATCAGGACAGGCCCCCCATATTGAGGTGAAGTCTGATCCATATTTGATTAATTTCTGTTACAGCGAGTTTACAAATATAAAATATCATATTGACAGGGATTCATATGTGACCGTGAAAATCCTCCCTCCAGGCCAATTTGATCCCGCCTCATCCGATGCCATAACCGTGCTGGATAATGACCACCAATCTGCTGGTGATCACACAATAACCTGGAACGGGCTTGATACCACTGATCGCAGAAAAGTCTTAATAGACAGCGAAGGAGTTTATACCTTTTATATTGAAGCCACTGCCTCTGGTAAAACATCTACCTGGCGAGGTGTTTTAAACCTGTATAGATAGGAGTTATCATGAAGTTGAAATCTGTCCTGCAATTGAGATTCTCTAAAGTGCTATGTTCAGCACTTGTGGTTCTTATGGCCATACAGCCCGCTTTGCTATGTGCACATGATTTTGGCGGGAACAGTGTACCTGGAACTCCTCCGGGAGCAGCAAATAGTGGTGGACAAGGTGGTGGTGGCCTGGGAGGCCTGCATCTAGCAGGCAATATTGCGGGGGGAAATGTCTATCTCCATGATGGCAGCGAATTTTTCAGTTCAGTTGACCTGAGTCTTAGGGGCGTTTTTCCTATTCGTTTCATACGTTATTACAACAGCCGGTCCATTTATGATTCCCCGTTGGGCTACGGGTGGGACTTTTCTTACAATGAGAGGCTTTTTACATATTCTGACGGTTCAGTTGTAATCCGCTGGAGCACAGGCTTTAAAAAAAGATTTGTGTTTTCAGGGGGTGCCTTTGTGAGCGATGATGGCCTTCCGGGTGATCTTGTTCAGAATCCTGACGGCACCTTTATATTTACCAGCCTCAGGGGAATGAAACACTTTTTTGACCTAAATGGCTGCTTAACCCGTATCCAGGACTATCACGGCAACAGCCTGAGAATGACTTATACATCTAATAAGAAGCCGTTGACAGGCACGTCCCCTTACTCAATTGATCCTGCCAACCCACAGATTGTTTCTTATGACTACCAACTGACCCGAGTTGAGGAGTGGTATGCAACAGGGAATTTTTCGGGCCGCTATATAGATTTGGCTTACGATGATACATCAGGCAGGCTCATTTCCTTGACCGATTTTACCGGAAGGAGCATCAACTATGAACATGACAGCAACGGCAACCTTATTCGTATTAATTACCCTGAATCCCTGTTTAAAACCTATCTTTATGAAGATCCCAACGATCTTCACAACATAACCGGCATTGGCCGGGGATACGGAGCCAATGAGCCAAGCATACAGTTTGAAAACACCTATGACGATCAAGATCGAGTAATTAGCCAGGCACGTGGCAAAACCACCCTAACTTTCAACTATGAAATCCCTTTACTCCGGACAAAAGTTACCACCACAGTTAAGGATGACCATGACACAATTTTACACCAATTTGATACAGTGTATGAATATGATGAAAAAGGGCATTTAATCAAGTTTACTGATGCTGAGGGAAATGTAGGAGAATATATTCGTGATACCAGAGGAAATTGCATCCGTGAAATAGTCTGGAAAAATCAAGGCACTCCTTCATCTCCAAGCCTTACTGAGGAACGGCTAATCAACCACACCTATGATTCTGATTCCAACCTGACCTGCACAACCATCAAACTTGATAGTGGTGAAATTATAAAGCGCTATTATACATGGAATCACGGCTGGCTAGAGACCTGGAGCACGTCCAGCAGTCTTGATCCAGGCAAGGTTTATCAGGGAAAAAATATTTTTGAATATTCCAATGGCTATCCAATTCATATTTCCCAAATAAAGACATTGAGCAGTAAGCTGGAATCACCTTCCTATTTTACAGTTACACTTGATTACAGTCCTCTCGGCCAATTGACCTCCATTACATATGACAACGGGGATCAGGAAACTTTTCAATACACCAATGGATATATGACTGATCTGAACGGTTTCCAAATGGTAAAAGACCTTAGAGGAAACACCATATCAGTCACTGACCGAAACAATAATCAAACCACTTATGAATATGACAGCCTGGATCGTATGATAAAGGCAACTAATGCCCTGAATGAAGAAACTCGATTAAATTATTCTGGATACAATCTGGCCTCAATTGAGTATGGCCGATTTGGGACGGAACAAGGAATAAAATGGCTCTTCACTTATGATTCTCTGGGCAGGATCAACTCCTATTATACACTTACGGAGGGTTCTCCTGCCATGCGCCAAGATATAGAATACGATGGTAATTCCAATGTTATCAAGGTCACTGACGCATCCGGACAGATTGTGAGTTATGAATATGATAACAAAAACCGCCTCATATCAATCACAGATCCGGCATCGGGCACCACGTCTTTTCATTACGATGTGCTTGGCCGCATGGTACAGGCTACAGATCCCAATGGATTAACAACCGCCTACTATTATGACGATTTGAACCGGCTCATTGCTGTGGAAAAACCAGGGGGCCACAAGGCCACTTTTGCCTACAATGCGCTGGGCCTTGTAACAAAGATAACAGACGCCCGGGGCAAGGTGCAATCCTTTGGTTATGACCTGGCAGGCCGCAGGGTATGGAGCCGAATGCCGATGGGGCAAATTGAATATTACCATTATGATGGCAGGGGCAGAATGGATTACCGGATCAACGCCAATGGCCAGCGGATCGAATATGGTTATAATGACCGCAACATGCTGGAAACCATGTCCCTTTCATCTGAGTCACCACGTAGCCTTAGCTTTACATATGATAGTGAGGGAAATGTACTGACTTTTACAGATTCCTCTTTTTCTTCATCTCCAATATACTCATACACCTATGATCCCTTAAACAGGCCCGATACTGTCACATTCCATCCCATTAACAAAACCATTGACTATGATTACAATCATTCCAATGGCCTGAGCAAACTCACCTGTAAATCTGGTTCTTCTGAACTATTCAGTTATACTTACGCTTATGACGCTGCGGGCAGGGTGACTTCTCTCCTGGATATGCCTTCAAACAGGACAACCCATTTCAGCTATGATACTGTTGGGAGACTCAGCAACATCACTTTTGGCAATAGCGCCACAGCAAACGTGGCTTACAAGCCAAATGGCGCTTATGATCAGATCCAGTTCAGCAAATCTGATACCTCACCAATAGAGTCCCTCAGTTATTCCACTGACAATATTGGCAATGTCACTGGCATGACCTCAAACCAGGGCAGCAGTTCATTTGCTTACGACGATCAGTATCAATTAACCAGTGCCACATTTCCGCCCAGCTCTGGCCTTGCAACGGAAACGTATAGTTACGACGGTACGGGAAACCGCCTGTCCAGCTCTGACACCCCTGCCTGGTCATACGATGATAACGGCCGCCTCATCAGTTATGGTAGCTCCAGTTTTACTTACGACAATGAGGGCAACCGGCTAACTAAAACCACTGGTAGTGCAACCACCAGCTATTCTTATGATTTCCTTAACAGACTTGAGGGTATAAATACTTCTAGTGTTTCGGCAAACTATGTTTACGACCACTTGGGCAGGAGAATCAAAAAGCAGGTGAATGGATCT
>QNAH01000256.1 GCA_003641425.1 Candidatus Zixiibacteriota bacterium | reverse complement strand
GACTATATCGGACCGCGCAACATGCAGGGCGCAACGCACTCGTGGTTTTTGCATCACCGGGCGATGGTCGAGGAGATCTGCGCCGGGACCAATCTGTCACCGTTCATGCTCGGTTACAGTTACGGGACAACCCACAACTGGGCGCAGTTCAAATATGATCTGGTGATGCGGCAGGTTATCTCGGTTCAGCGTCAGACGGCTCGATTCCTCGAGTGGATGGGGAATATCGAACTGGCCCTGAAGGGGCTTGACTGCCGGTGCCGGTATCATTTTGATAATGCCATCTCGTATCTGGCCTCGGATCGGGCGGACATAGAAAAAAGCAAGGTGGATAATCTTCTGAAGCTGTATTCGGCCGGGCTGATTTCGAAAGATGATGCCGCCGCCAAAGCAGGTGATCTGGTATAGAAAATCTATTACGACGAAGCGACTGGCGCCGGGCCGTTACCGATATCCCGTTTTTTGCGCGGAAGTTTCTTGATATCAGGCCGCATCCCGGGCAGGTGAAGTGGCTCAAGGGAAGCGCCTGCTCGGAAAATCTGCTGGTGACCGGAAACCGCTGGGGGAAATCTTATGCCGAGGCGATCAAGATCATACACCATGCCGTGTTCCGGATCAGGGATCTGAAATATGATTCAGGCGGCAAGTATCATATTGTGACGGCGAGTATCACGCTCGATCAGGCGAAAATTATTTTCAACACGGTCAAACGGATTTTATACAATTCGTGCCGTATCGACGGTCTGGTCAAGAGCGATACCGCGACCCCGTATCCGCGGCTGATGCTTGGTAATGGGGCGGTGATAGAGGCCCGCTCGACCCAGCGCCGGGGGGAGTACATTCTGGGCAACGATTATGATTACTTCATTTTTGATGAGGTCGCATTCGAACCCGAGGCGGAGTATGTTGTCAATGAGGTGGTCAAAATGCGGCTGGCCGACCGCATGGGCCGGCTCGACCTGGTTTCGACTCCCAACGGGCGGAACTGGTTTTACCGCAAGATGCTGGAACTGAAGGACCGTCCCGGTGACGCCTATGTGCAGTCGGGCGATTCACGCGAAAATAAATTTATTTCGCATGAATATCTCGACCTGCAGATGCAGTATCTCAGCGATAAGCGGGTGGCGCAGAATATCATGGGACAGTTTGTCGATTCCGGCGGTGAGATAATCCCGGGTAAAGATATCGACGCCGCCCTGCTGAAAGCCGATCATTCCATTAATGATCTCCGGGAGAAGAAACGAGGTGTCCGTTTCATTTCGGGCTGGGATCTGGCCAGAAAAAAGACCGCGACTGTCGGGATTACGGTGGCGATCAAAGATGGAGACGCCACGGTAATCGCGCTGACCAGGATGAAACAATGGGACTGGAACATAATAACGGAAAAAATACGGGTACAACAGCGGCGGTATCCGGGCCAGCTGGTTATCGATGCCACCGGTCTGGGCGATGTAATTGTCTCACAGCTTCAGAATTTCAATCCGACCTCGTTTGTTTTTACTCCAAAATCGAAAGCGGAACTTCTGACCAACCTGGAGCTGTTTCACAGTCTCAGGCGAATCAAATATCACCGATGGGAGCTGAATGATGATAATAACGGCGGGGTCTGGTCGCTGGAAGATGAATTACGGGCGGCCCGGTGGGATGACAATAATGCCTGTGACAGTGTCATGGCCATGGCTCTGGCTGTCTGGCCCTTGTACAAACCAGACGGACCAATAATCAAACCGCGGATGGCAACCATATAGATAAATGGCCTGCATTCTTTTCATCGAATGCAGACCATTTAAAATCGCGGTGCTCGCACTTGAGTAATTATGCAAGCAATTAGTCATATATCAGGAGGACGATATATGCAAAATCAGAAAAAAGAGACCGCACCGTAAACATCATTAAATGTTACACATAGTGCCGAAATAAACAGTATCGCGGCCAGGATCCATTTGAATATGCTCTTTTTCTTTGCGCGATAAACTACCATAACAAACCTCAAAAGAATGTCTTCCAATTTCAATTCTCTATACCGCAACTGGCGTGCCATTCCACCGGATTGTTATCAATTTCTTAATATATTGAACCACAATATCTTAATTAATTCCACATTGTTAGGTGTAGAAATCCGGTCTTCTGTATGAATCGAGTTGCACAAACTTAACGATCAATTTTTGCAGTGTTTTAGTGATGATTGGAATTTGGGAACCTTTAGTGACGGAGGTAATATGCAAGAATTATTAGGAAAAATTACGGCGTCGCTGGTCGAAAGCGACAAGGTCGTACCGGAAAACCTGATCGACAAAATCAATGCCAACATCAAACCGCCCGCAAAGGTGACGGCCGACGATGTTCATATTCGTGCGATGTACATCGTCTCCGATCAGGTCAACAGTTACGGGGGGCGTTTCCCGGTCGATGAACATGAACGTCTGGCTGAATTTCTTGTCGACAGCCCGGTTCTTATCGGGCACCGCAAAGACAGTCTTCCGATTGCACGGAATTTCCATGCCGAAACATTACATCGCGACGGCGCTAACTGGATTAAGGTGTATTTCTATTGGCTCAAAAACGCCGAACATGGCGAGAACCTCAGGAAAAACATCGATGCCGGTATCTACAAGGAATGTTCCATCAGTTTCGTCTTCAACCTACCCGAATGTTCGATCTGCGGTTCGGATATAAGACAGTGCCGCCACCGTCCCTTTGAAAAGTACAAAACCGACAGCGGTGAAACGGTGCAGGCCCATTTCAATTACCGGCAGATAGCGAAAGTTCTCGAAACCTCGCTGGTCTATCGCGGATCGGTTAGTGATACATTGATCACCGATCAGCTTTTCTTCGGCTGTGAAAATAATGCCGAGGAAAAAGTATCCTCAGGCCGACCGCAATTCAAACCGTTTCAGCGTCTCTGGGATATCAATCGCCTGGATAAAGGGAGCAATTATATCGTTCTGCCTGCCTATGAGTCGCTCCGGCTGATAGTGTCCCGTTCGAATAACAAAACTCTTATTGCGGCCTCTGATGGTCAGGGAGTCGAATCAAAAACGCTTAATAAGTACATTCACACCCTGAAATTCCCGGAGGGTGATTATTCTGTCGATTGTCGACTTGTCGGCTATTGCGGCAAGGAGCGCCGGACAGTCGGAGCCATCCGGAGTTACCTGAACGGTGAAGAATCATCAGTTCGGCGGCTGGAGATAAAAATCGCCGACCTGATTGCTGTTGACGGCGAAGATGCGGCTGTATTGTCCGGAATTGAAAGACGGCGAAAATTGGAAAAACTTTTCGCCGATACTCCCGAATTGCTGATTCCGGCAAAAGAAGCTCAGGGTGAAAAACTGGCTCAAATTGTCGGGAAATGCATCACCAGGTATGGGGTTGAGATTTTTGAATGCAATTCATCCGGCAGATACCTGCTGACCAGCAAAAAATATCTTCCGGCCATTATTACCGGCCGATCAAAGGCGGGTGATGGCTATCGTTACTCCATGGAATGTCACATCAATAATGAACTGAAAATGCCGGTTGAGACTGTTTACTCCACCGGTAAAATTGATCCGGGCGACACCGCTGAATTGGAGACTTATGCCGTCAATTGTCCCAATGAAAAAATATCATTATCCCAGCCGAGAATTGTCGATGTCTCAGGTTGTCATGGACAACCCGACAATATAAGTCTTCTCCTGGATGATAATTCGTCTGTCGATGAACGCCCGGTTTATACCCTGTGTGAAAAATCGAACGGCGTTAAGATCATGGTAATACAGAATGGGAGTGATCTGTCTGCATACCGATTGTTCCGCTTTGATGTTGATTTGCTCGAGGGCGGAAGCTGGTTTTTTGCCGACCGGATTGAAAATTATAAGCAGGCTGATGACAAACGGGCAGGCGGTGGCGCTATATCCGAAGTAATATGCCGCGATGACAGCATGAGACTTCACCTCGATGGATTCCTCACCGGTCATTACATGATACGGCCGGTTCTGAAAGACGGCATTCGGAGATATGTCTTTTATAAAATCAAAACAAATGAAATTGCCAACCCCCAAAATAAAAAGAGTGGGAGATGAACACGGTGCAAATAAACAATGATGATAGGGCCGTCCTTAAAACGGCTCTCAGCGATTTCAAAAGGAATTCTATCGAGATGATCGATTTCGACCGGCTGGAAGAATTGCTTGGCCGATTGCATGACCGTCTCGACTCCGATAAAAATCTGGCCGCGGAGCTGGACATGATAAAAGATGATTACCGGAAACGGATAGTCGGGATGCTCAAGGCGATTATTGTCTGCCGCCCGGATAAAGAAGATGACCGGACCGCCGCCTGTCTTGCCGGCGATATCGGCGATATCGATACCGGTGAACTGGTGCGGTTGTATCCCCGGGTGGCGGCGCGATTTCGGCAATGCTTTCCCGGAAGTTTCAGGTATATGGGACAATCATCGGCGGTCACCCGCAATAATGACTGGATGGATCACAAAATATAAATGAGGGCCCGCGCCCTGAGGCAACGGGATATAATACCCGCCTTTAACATGAGAAATAAAAGGAGAAATTATGTCAATCAG
>QNAH01000255.1 GCA_003641425.1 Candidatus Zixiibacteriota bacterium | reverse complement strand
ATCATTCAAGGGGATGTTGATATAATTGTCTTTTCCCCCTTCCGGCAGCGGCAATTTGATTTCTTCCGCCTCTTCAATTTCCCGCACATCAAGCCATAAAGCATCCCGGAAATCAGACACACAATCAGGGCTTTCAAATTTCAGACCGTTTTGGCGAGCCAGAGCAATCCCGGCCAGATGATGCAGGGGATCCATGGCCTCGGAGTAAGGAGGAGCATAACCCTGCTCAAAATCAAGGAGATCGTTTATCTTTGCGTTTCTCGATAAAAATGATGAAAAGACATCGATGCGTCGGCAGATATCACCTTTACCCGCCCCCTGCAGGCCCAGGATCCTTAAGTCATTTTTGTCATAAATCATCTTCAATGTAATGTTCTTACTTTCGGGATAATAATCCGGTTTGTCGACAAAGGCTCCCCAGACCGCTCCGGCCTTGATACCTGATTCCCTTGCCTTTTGCTCCGAAATACCAACCGATCCGATATTAGTATCAAACACTTTTACCAGAAAAGCGCCGGTGACTCCGGGAAATTTGCAGCTGTTTCCACTGATATTCTCGGCGATTACCCGCCCATGACGGTTGGCCAGCGAACCCATCGGTATATACAGTTTTTTGCCGGTTACAATGCTTTCTGATTCTACACAGTCACCTCCGGCAAAAATGTCCGGGTCGGATGTCTGCATTTTTCGATTGACCTTGATGCCGCCGGTTTCGCCGATTTCCAGTCCGCATTTCGATGCCAGTTCTATATTGGGTTTTACTCCCAGGCACAGGAAAACGAAATCGGCAGTAATCGAATCGTTGTCTTTGATAAACACGATGGGATTGTCATCGCCATCAAGTTCGATTTTTTCGACAATTCTGGAGGTACGCACATCGATTTCATTTCGGGCCATTTCCCGGGCGACGATATCAGCCATTTCCGGATCAAGGACATAGGGGAGAAGCTGATTTTCTTTTTCGATCAGAACTGTTTCGATACCCCACATTCCGGCGGTTGCCTCGGCCAGTTCACAGCCGATAAATCCGCCGCCGACAATGATCGCCTTTTCAATCTGCCCGGTTTGAGCCGATTTACGAAATTCGATAGCATCTTCCGGTCGGGTAAAATGCCGTATTCTCGGACTTGCGGCTGTTGGAAACGGGGGGTTTTGCGGTGAGGCTCCGGTTGCCAGAACCAGCTTGTCATAGCCGTATTCGAACGTATCTCCGGATTCGGCATTTTTGACTTTGATCTTTTTATTTTGACGATCGATTTCTATTACTTCGGAACCCGTAATAACATCAAACCCCTTGGTCTGTTTGAAAAAATCGACATCCCGCGGGACACCATAGGAGGTGACTGTCAAATCGCGGAAACTGTCTATATCCCCTGAGGCAAAATAAGGCAGGCCGCAGGTCCCGAACGAGATATGTTGACCCTTTTCAAAGAGGGTGATTTTAGCCCTTGGCATTCGCCGTGCCAGGGTCGCCGCGGTTTTGGGCCCGGCGGCGACGCCTCCGATTACCACAATGTCCAATCTTTCAATATCTGCCATAACATTCCCGAAAAATTAGGGGTTGTTAAAACAACCCCGATTTCAACGCCGCCGGAAACGGCGGCGTTACCCAAGTTAATAAATTTCGTGCAAAAATCAACTACCCTGCGACAGTCTCGACCTCCTCGGCAATTTCTTTCTTTTTCTCATTCTCGCCGGTTTCACCCCGCAAAGAAAGAGTCATTTTGTAGAATACTGTCACAAGAAAAGCGCCGATTCCATAGACCCCCATGCTTATAAAAAACTCTGTCCAGGTGGGCCAGTACTGGGTCACCTTTCCAAGCGGCGATGGTTGAAAACCGGCCACCACCATGCCGAGCCCCTTATCAATCCAAATCGAAACAAATACAGCGACACAGGCAACGGCCAGAATGCTTTCATTCCGTCTCGTCTTCGGATTAAGCAAAAGGACGATGGCGAAAATGGCCAGAATAATCGAACCCCACATCCAGGGAACAAGCGTGGTGTTGCCTTCCAAACCCAGGAAGAGGTACTGGAAGTGATGCAGGTGTTCGGGTATGTTGCTGTATAGAACCGTAAAGAGTTCCATCAGTATCAGAAAGATATTAATGCACATGGCATAGGTTGCGATAATCGCCAGTTTCTGAATCGGCTCTTTACCGGGATCGAAACGGGTGAATTTCCTGATCAGCATAACCATGATAATAAGCAGGGCCGGGCCCGACGCAAACGCAGAAGCGAGAAACCGCGGCGCCAGCACGGCGGTCATCCAGAAGGAGCGTGCCGCCAGACCTGAATACAGGAAGGCGGTTACGGTATGGATGCTTATCGCCCACGGGATCGAGATAATTATTATCGGTTTGATCCATTTGGGGGGAGCGATTCCTTTTCTCTCGGCATCGAGGGTGATCCGGCTTATCAGAACGTTCAGCAGTAGATAGCCGCCCAGAGCAATCATATCCCAGAACATCAGCGAATGTGGTGTCGGGTGCAGGATTATATTTGCGCCCCGGAACGGCTGTCCCAGATCGACAAATATAAACAGAACGCACATAATTACCGAACCGATGGCAAGAAATTCGCCAAGAATGGTCAGCTTGCCGAATGCTTTGTAATTATGCAGGTAGTATGGTAACACCACCATCACCGCGGAGGCCGCCACACCGACCAGAAAAGTAAACTGGGCGATGTAAAAACCCCAGGATACGTCGCGGCTGAGACCGGTCAAACCAAGGCCGTAAAATAACTGTCTGAGGTAGAAAATAAATCCGACCCCGATCACGGCCAGCAGGAAAGCCACCCAGCCGTAATATCTTTTATCTCCAACAAGTGCTTTCTCTATCATAATAACCTCACACTATATAGTAGACTTCGGGGTTGGTGCCAAGAGCCGGTTTGCGGCGGATGGCATAATTCTCGCGAAGAAGCGCCCTAACCTCGGATTCCGGGTCTTCCAGGTCGCCGAAGACAAGTGCCTTTTCCTCGCAAGCGTCAA
Source organism: Candidatus Zixiibacteriota bacterium (assembly GCA_003641425.1). GTDB lineage: Bacteria > Zixibacteria > MSB-5A5 > GN15 > PGXB01 > PGXB01. The sequence continues at coordinate 1,584 of QNAH01000255.1, read as the reverse complement.
CACATGCCGGATGTAATCCCTTTGCCAGTCTTTCAGCGCAGAAATTACATTTTTCAACGACACCTCTTGTCCGCGTGGGGTATTCTTTATTCAGGTTCTTTATGAACGGTCGCGGATCGCGCCAGTTGAAACTTCTCGAACCGTACGGACAGGCGGCAATGCAGTAGCGGCAGCCGATACAGCGGTGCATGTCCATCATTACAATGCCGTCATCCCGTTTCCAGGTCGATTGTGTCGGGCAGACCCGGACACAGGGGGGATTGTCGCAATGGTTGCACATGACGATGGCCGGCATCTCGAGAAGCCCTTCCTTGACATGTTCATGTTCCTGATTGGGGAAAGCCTCTTTATAATGTTCTTTCCATATCCACTTGACTTCATCCTTGGGATTGTCGAATTGCGGAACATTATGAGCCGAATGACAGGCGTCGATACATTTTGTACAACCCGATTTTTCGCGGCACTTGCGAGTATCGATAACCATCGCCCAGCGATGTCCCACCAGCGGGGATTTCTGCGGGAGGCCGGCTATTTGCTCGACATCAGTCGTATCGCCGATAACCTTCTTGCCTATTGTTGTGGCGGCGGTAATACCCGCGATCGTCAGGAATTTACGTCTATCTATTTCCATCACTGCACCTCCCCCGGAACGATATGACAGTCCCAGCAATTGGGCTGACCGACGGCGCTGTAATTGTGGCACTGATCACAGAAATCGGTCTTGTTTGAATGGCAATCCATACAGGTGTTGGTCAGGCTCATATTGAATTTGCGTCCCTCATGCGAGGTATGGACACGGATGCCGTCGCGGACGACGGCGTTTCTCCACTCATTGAGCAGATCCATATGTCTGGCCCGCATGTATTCGGTCGGCATCACGCATTGTTTTTCAGTCGTTACGTATTTCAGTTCCGGCGTGTAGTCCGCCTTGCCGCTGGCCATGTTATACCAGATCGGACTGGTTATCAAGGCGAGGAAGATAATCAGCCCGCCGATGATTTTCCCTGCATCATGCATCTGCCGTATCCTCCTTCCTTTCTTCTATTTTTTCGGCTTCTTCTTTTTTCTGTCCGACAAACGGTTCGCCGCGCAAGTCGGTTCGGTCGGGTTTCTCGCCGGTCATGATCAGCGCATTACCGACCAGTTCATGCAGACTTCCGATCGCCACGCCAGGCGCCCAGAAATCAGCCAGGGCCGGAAGTGTCGCCTTGTCGATTGCACACATACAGGCCATCAGGTTGACATTATGTTTGTCCCGTACGTAACGCAGGGCGTTACCGCGGGGAAAGCCGCCGCGTAATCTCATCTCGAGATTCTCGTCGGTGCCCAGCCCGGCGCCGCTTCCGCAACAGAAGGTCTGTTCCTTGATGGTGCCTTCCGGCATATCGAAGAAATTGTTGCAGGTGTTGTTGAGAATATACCTCGGTTCTTCGAATATACCCATGGCCCGGGCGGGGTTGCAGGAATCATGCCAGGTTACCCGCCACTGGTCGTTTCGGCTCTTGTCGAGCTTGATCTTATTGTGTTTAATCAGGTCGGCGGTAAATTCGGCGATATGTACCATCTTTGTCGTTCTGGCATTTT
>QNAH01000254.1 GCA_003641425.1 Candidatus Zixiibacteriota bacterium | reverse complement strand
TTGATCGGTTTCGGCTCACTTCATGGAAGGGGCTTCCAGGTACGGCAGTATTTCCTTCCTGATTTCCCTGATGAAGAAGCGATGCTCGAGGCGGTCAGGGCCGAGATAAAACCGGATACGATCCTTGTCAGTTACAACGGGCGGGCATTCGACATCCCCATTCTTACCGATCGGATGATAATTCAGCGGGTGGAGAGGAATCTCGAATACGGCGGACATGTCGATTTATTGCATACGGCCCGAAGGATGTACCATCGAAGGCTTAAAAGCTGCACCCTGGGTAATATTGAAGAAAACATTCTGGATTATTACCGGGATGATGATATTCCCGGTTATCTGGTTCCTCCGATATATTTCAACTGGCTGGCAACTGACGATACCGAACAACTCAAAGGAGTTGTCGAACATAATCTAAATGATATTGTGTCCCTGTATTTTTTAATGCATCATATTGCATCGATTCATGCGGAACCGGCGGGAAAGATCTCGGATCCGGATGATATCCTGTCGCTGGCCAGAATAATGGAGCGGCGCCGAGAGTATGAAAAGCTCTGTATGTTTCTTGAGGACTTCAATGATATTTCTCGCAGCTACGATCGGTACGATATTTTATATCTCCATTCGATGGCATATAAAAGATGCGGTAATCACAGGAAGGCCATAGCCTTATGGGACGAGGTCAGTGGCCGGAGAGCAGTCGAATCCTTCTGGTCGGGTATAGAACTTGCCAAGTATTATGAGCACAGGGTCAAAGATTTTCGGCGGGCGCTGGAATATACACTTCAGGCCAGATCGATTTGCCCTGTCGGTACTTCGGTTAAAGCAGATATACAAAAAAGGATCGACCGTCTAAAGCGCAAAATATACCGCCATCAGACCTCTAAATAAAACACTGCTTTCAGTCGATAATAAAAGAGAAAGGCATATGCTATATATTTAATAAAAGGATTTTTATGAGTCCCGATATTTTCAAGAAAATACTTGAGGACAACAAGGAATTGTCATCGCTGCCGCAGGTAATCGTTGAAGTGATAAATATCGCCAACGATCCAGACAGCTCCATATCCAGCCTGGCCGGCGTTATCAAGAAAGATCCGGCCCTGACCGCCAAACTGTTGCGCATCGTGAATTCGCCGTATTACTGTCCTGCCCGGGAGATTACGACTATAGATCAGGCCGTGGTTACGGTAGGGCTCAGGACAGTAACATCGGTGGCATTGGCGGCCTCGATTTATGATAAATTCAAGTCGATGGGGCGGAGTATCGATCGAATCAGGTTCTGGCGGCACTCGCTGGAGGTGGCTCTGACATCGCGTCATATTGCCAGGGAAGCCGGATATGAGCCGGCCGAGGAAGCATTTGCGGCCGGTTTGCTCCATGACATCGGTTCGCTTGTTCTTGAGGCCTCATTTCCCGATGAGTTCGCCAAGAATTGCCGTTTGGCTGAATCCGGGGTAAGGTTGACATCGGTCGAACAGCGCACCTGGGGAACAAACCATGCGCGAGTGGGTCAGTTTTTATTGACTCAGTGGAAACTCCCGGAGAGTATCTGTGAGGCGGTCGGGAATCACCATGTTGTCTATGCCGAAGGTGAAATGTCACCGGAGCATAAGCTCAATCAGATTGTCAATCTGGCGAATCATATCTCCAAATTCCGGTTTCGTGAAGTCCCTCAACCGGACAAGGAGGAATTCGGCAACAAGCGTATCCTTACCGAAAATCTCGGATTGTCACTCGATGTCCTTGGCGATGTAGAGCAGAATTCGATAAGCGAGGTGGCTAATGAGTCGAGTTACCTTGATGTTGAAATAGGCTCCATCGAGGATATTCTTCGAGATGCCAATCATCTTCTTTTCAAGCAATATCTGATCGCGGAGCAATTGCTTCACGAGAATATGCAGATGCAGCAACATCTGTCCGATACGGCCACCGGCAACATGCAGCCGATCCGGGAACTGGTAAAATCGTTCAGTCAGTTTATTTTTGATGTCAATGAAATTATCATAAATCAGACGCACACCTTACAACCGGCGTCTTCCGGCAAGGCCGATAATATAAAAGAAATTTCGGATCGGCCGGTGGTCCTCATCAATGAAAGCGTTGATACCATCTCAGTCATCCTCAAGGAGCTTCGGCGTCTGTGTGATTTGCAAAGCGGTTGTGATCACAAAGTCATAAAAGACGCTAAAGATCAGATTCGTCTGCGGATAAAAAGACTGCACAAGGGCAAAGTTACAGCGACAGTATAAGAAAAGCCCCGCAAAAAGGCGGGGCTTTCAGTGCAAAGGGCTATAATGGGGTATTTTATATATTCCACCAGTAGTTGGCTTTGATCAGGAATGTATTTGTCTGGGGCAGGTCGAGGATATTGCTGAAATCTCTTGAGAAATCGAAATCCCCATAATCGGTATCGTAGCGATTCCGTGCCTGTGTCCAGACAAGATACAGAGTCGAACCGGGGAGATACTCCCAGCGGAAAACCACGTTCAGGTTCAGAGCCTTATAATTGAAATCACCGCGTCCATAATCAATGTAGTAATTTTCTTCATCGACATCTTCCAGTTCATATGGATTTGTCAATTTGCGGAAGGTATCATACTCACCCGTGGAGATGTAGAATTGCGAATAGAGCTGGATGGTCATATTTCTTCTAAAAGTATAAGTGCTCCTGAGGGTGATATCAACATCGTTATTATCGAGTTTGCCGAACACCGGAAGGCCTTCCTGCGGGTCAATATCTGAATATATCGTATCAACCCGGTGTTGCGAACCGATCCAGTAGTCAACATCACGGTTTATCCTGTGTTCGATTCTCAGTGACAATTCGAAGTTGGTCAGCATCTTGTAATCAGCGCAAAGGCTGTAAAGGTAGAAGAAACCATCGCGTTCGTTATCATGATGGAAATTAAATTCCAGGCTGAATTTTCTGGATGAATTGGTTCCGAGATTAAACCATCCCCGGTAATTGTGATTGATATGAAAGAGACCGTTGCCCCGGGTTTCGCGATCGTCATATTTGGAGCCGTCGCGGCCAACCCCGGCGTTTACCCACCAGTTGTTGGCAAAAGTGATACTTCCGTTAATGTTGCCGCCGTTGGTTCCCCGGTAACCATCGAGATTTTCGTTGTACCAGTAGTTGAAATTCAGGCGGTGAGCACGGAATATGGAAAATTGTTTATTGCTGTATAATTGCATCCATGTGCTTGCGCCCCGGGTCGAATTGCGGTGCATGAAGCCCAGGCGATTCCAGTCGACCTCACGACCATAATAATCGACCTGGGCGTTCCCCCTGATTATTTTGCCGCTGTATTTGTTCAGTTCCAGGAGCATGGCCATATCGCCGGTTCCGGGTCCGTTGTTGGTGCCGATTACGGTACCTCCGAAGGAGTACATATTTTTATTGAAGTAGAGCCGCCAATCGGCTGAACCGGTGTAGGCGTCACCAGATTCCTTTTGATTGGCCGATGTGAACATACCTCCTATATAGGAGTTTCCCATGATGTCCTGTTTTGCACGGATGACAGAATAGTTGGCCATCGGTTCGACGGTGCCTTCATAAACGCCGGGATCGTTATCGATGCCGTACTTTGCTTTCTCTTCCTGTGTCGTTGCATTCAAAACGCCGAATGACGTTCCGGCTTCGGTTTTTCCGGTCAGTTTGAAGGCATTCATGATAGTCGTGTTGTTTGGCCTGTGGAGATAATAATCGGCCTCATCGATACTTTTTTGCGGCGCCCGTCCGATTCTCCGCGTATAGAACTGGAGAAAATACGGGGTGCTGAATATTTCGGATCCCTCGAGGAAAAATGGGCGTTTTTCTTCAAAGAAAGTCTCGAAGGTCGACAGGTTGATTACGGACTGATCCGACTCGACCTGTCCGAAATCCGGATTGACGGTTGCATCGAGGGTGATTGAGGATGAGATGCCGTATTTGAAATCCACGCCAACATTGGAGAAGAATTCTCTACCATTTGTATTGCCGATCGATTCAGGTTCGGAGACACCGTAGGAAACCATATAAGGCAAGGTTTCCGTGCGCCCGGGAGGCTGGATATTTTTTATTCCGACAAGATGTCCGTATCGTGAAACGCCCTCTGTTTCATGGAGAGGAACATATTGCCATTGGATGTCCTCATTTTTGCGGGATATGTAGCGGTCGATAAATAATCCCCACTCGTATTCATCGGCTTCCGAGAATCTCAGCGCCGAGTATGGTATTTTTATCTCCGCAGTCCAGCCCCAGGACATGATTCTGGTTTTGGTTTCCCAGACGGCATCCCAGGTTTCGTCGACGTCATCATTGTCATGAATCAGGATGTCACGCATGACGCCGGCGGCGTTGACGCAAAAACAGTAACTGGTCTGATGATCGTGGTGGGAATCGATCCTTACTGAAACCTTGTCGGATTCGGTGTATCGGTCCCGCCGTGTCAGCTGGCGGATTATCTTGTCCGGTTCACTGTCATAGCACCAGAAGCCGAAATAAACTGCTTCATCATCGTACAGGATCCTAACCGTGGTCGATTCCGACGGCTGTTCACCATCATTTGGCCGCTGTTGGGTGAATTTTGATAGAGTTAACTCATTATTCCAT
>QNAH01000253.1 GCA_003641425.1 Candidatus Zixiibacteriota bacterium | reverse complement strand
TCGCCCGAGGAAGGATCGGGCGGGAAAAAGAGATCATACCTTTCAAGCTCAGTGTTGAGTTCTTCAAAAATTATACCGACCTGCGTCAGGACTGTCATCCTCTCCCGATCGATCTCTATAATATCTTTAAGGAGACCGAAATCAATGATCACGCCATCGCCAAGTGCTCCGCCGGTCAATCCGGTCCCGCCCCCGCGCGGGGTTATCGATTTGCCCTGTTTTAAGGCATAGCGGACTGCCTTACGGATATCCTCTGCGCTTTCAACCTGTATGACCGATTCGGGCGTGACTTCATAAATGGAACCATCGGATGAATAAGCGGTGCAGGTTATTTTGTTTTTATATATATGCATACTTCGAGCAGGCTTTGGCGGTAATTCCAAAAACAATTTATTATCAATACGCTGTTTTTTCCCCGAGGTAATATACCTATTTTACCGCTACCGTCAAATCATTATGTACAGCAAAAAGATGGCTTTATTTTGTGAAAAAATTAACAACATTCTATTGACAATATGCCTTACCGAGTCTATAATTAATATGCGAGGACATACAATGTTTGAAGTTGGCTTTATAACAGATAAATTTTACGTTTAAACGTGTGCCCGAGGTAATACATATGCAGTTTACAAGAGCTGAAGAATACGGTATACTCGGGGTTATTTATTTGGCCGGTCAGAACGATGAACAGATAGTTCCTTTGTCGGAAATTGCAGAGGCAAGGGATATACCGGAAAAATTCCTGGCTAAAATTTTTCAAAATCTGACCAAGACCGGAATCGTTAAATCGCATCGAGGGGTTAAGGGCGGTTTTTCTCTTTCCAAAAACCCTGAATCAATCACCGTCAGAGATGTTGTTGAGGCCATACAGGGGCCTTATCATTTGATTAGATGCCTTCACGACAGCAATTGTTGTGACAAATATGATTATTGTCCGATCCGCGCGGTCCTGGAGGAGGCAGAAATTCAATTATTGGAGGTGTTCGAGAGCTATACAATTGCGTCCCTTCTTTCCTGGGAAAAACAGCGTAGACCAGCAAAAATGCGCTGATTTAGGCGGTCGAAAAAAGGTTTGCCGAAAACGGATTATTGCGTATAATAGAAGATTAGCTATTTGGAAGGAGAACTGTAGATGCCTGTTAAATCGGATCGCTGGATTAAGGAAATGGCGCGCAAGCATAAAATGATTAGTCCGTTTTCGGCAAAACAAATCAAAAAAGGCGTCAGCTATGGATTGTCATCATACGGATATGATATCCGGGTCGCCGATGAATTCAAGATTTTCACCAACACCAACTCGGCTATAATCGATCCCAAGAATTTCTCAACAAAATCCTTTATTGATATAAAAGCCAAATCAATTCTGGTCCCCCCTAATTCGTTCGCCCTCGCTCGGACAGTGGAATATTTCAAAATCCCCCGCGACGTTATAACTATTTGTCTGGGAAAATCGACCTATGCCCGTTGCGGAATAATTGTTAATGTCACGCCGTTTGAACCCGAGTGGGAAGGATACGCTACCCTGGAAATCTCAAATACGACTCCCCTTCCGGCCAAAATATACGCCAATGAGGGGATCGCTCAAATCTTATTTCTGGGGGCAGATGAGGTCTGCCAAACGTCCTATAAGGATAAAAAAGGTAAATATCAGGGGCAGACAAATATTACATTACCAAAGACTATATGAGAGGCAACAATTTAATTAAACAATAGGTTTTTTTTGGAGTAGATCAGTTATGTCAGATGAAGTAGGCGTTGCTGTCAACAAGACCGACGCAAAATCAAAAAATAAAAGAAAAATGATTAATACCGACGGTAATACCGCCGCGGCCTATGTCGCTCATAATCTGAGCGAAGTATGTGCCATTTACCCGATTACGCCATCATCGGTGATGGGCGAGGTGGCCGATGCCCGTTCGGCGGCGGGGCTGACCAATATCTGGGGCACAATCCCCGATGTGGTTGAAATGCAGTCTGAAGCCGGAGCCTCGGGCGCTGTTCACGGCGCGGCAACAGCCGGTTCCCTGACTAGCACTTTTACTGCCTCGCAGGGACTGCTATTGATGATTCCCAATATGTTCAAAATCGCCGGAGAAATGACTCCCACAGTCTTTCATGTTTCCGCACGATCGGTGGCCACTCACGCCCTTTCGATATTCGGCGACCACTCCGATGTCATGGCGGTCAGAACGACCGGATTCGGCCTGCTGGCATCCGGCTCGGTCCAGGAAGTCATGGATCTGGCTACTATTACACATGCCGCTTCACTTGAATCACAGGTTCCGTTTGTTCATTTCTTCGATGGTTTCAGGACCTCACATGAAGTCCAGAAAATCGAGGAATTGACGGTTGAAGATTTCAAAAAGATGATTGAAGAAAAATATATCAAACTTCAGCGCGAACGCTCTCTTAATCCCGACCACCCAACCCTGAAAGGTTCATCGCAGAATCCCGATGTATTTTTCCAGGCCCGTGAAACGATCAACAAGTATTACATGAAGGCTCCGGAAATAGTCCAGAAATATATGGATAAATTCGCCCGCATTGTCGGAAGGGAATATCATCTGTTTGATTATATCGGGGCCCCCGATGCCGACCGCGTTGTCATCATGATGGGTTCCGGCGCCGAGACAATGCATGAGACGGTCAAACACCTGGAAACCCAGGGTGAAAAAGTCGGCCTTATCAAGGTCCGGCTGTACCGGCCGTTCTCAATCGAGGGATTGATGCAGGCCATTCCCAAAACGGCCAAAAAAATCGCCATTCTCGACCGCACCAAAGAGCCGGGCTCAGTCGGAGAACCGCTTTATACCGATGTCCAGACGGCAGTCAGCGAGGCTCTATGGCAGGGCACCGCGCCGTTTTCGGATCACCCGGTCATAGTCGGCGGCCGTTACGGGCTGAGCTCAAAGGAATTTAATCCACCGATGGCCAAGGCGGTTCTGGATAATCTGAAGCTGGATGAACCCAGAAATCACTTTACCGTCGGTATTGTGGACGACGTCACCCACACTTCGCTCGATGTCGATTATTCGTTTAATATCGAAGGTGAAGATGTATTCCGCGGTCTGTTCTATGGTCTTGGAGCTGACGGAACTGTCGGTGCCAACAAAAATTCGATCAAAATTATCGGCGACCATACTGATAATTATGCACAGGGTTACTTCGTTTATGACTCAAAAAAGGCCGGAGCGGTGACGACATCTCATGTGAGATTCGGCAAAAACGAAATCAGAAGCCCGTATTTGATAACATCGGCCAATTTTGTCGCCTGTCATAATTTCTCGTTCCTCGAAAAATATGATATGCTGGATGGCATTCTTGAGGGCGGCACATTTCTTTTGAACAGTCCGTTCGGTCCTGACGAAGTCTGGGACAATATGCCGGTTGAGGTCCAGCGGCAGATTATCGATAAAAAATTGAAATTCTATGTTATCGACGGGATCGGACTGGCCAAGAAACTCGGGCTCGGCGCCCGTATCAATATGATCATGCAGACTGCCTTCTTCATTATCGGCGGTATTTTGCCGAAAGATGAAGCGGTCAAGGCGATCAAAGACGCCATCGTCAAGACCTACGGAAACAAGGGCGAAAAGGTCGTCAACATGAATTTTGCCGCTGTTGATGGTGCCCTGAACAATATCCACGAAGTCAAATATCCGGAAAAAGCAACCAGCAAAATAAAGAAGCCGCCGATCGTTCCTGAGGATGCCCCGGAATTCGTGCAGTATGTGACTGCTTCGATTATTGCCAACAAGGGTGATTCACTGCCAGTCTCGGCCATGCCGGATGACGGCACGTTCATGACCGGAACAACCCAGTACGAGAAGCGGAATATAGCGGTTGAAATACCTGTCTGGGATGAAAAAGCCTGTATTCAATGCGGTATTTGCTCCATTGTCTGTCCGCACGCGGCGATTAGAATGAAAATATACAAACCTGAAGACCTGAAGGACGCTCCGGACAATTTCAAATCGATCGACGCCATCGGAAAACCGTTTAAGGGATTCATGTATACTTTACAGGTCGCTCCCGAAGATTGCACCGGATGTGAATTGTGTGTTAACGCCTGTCCGGCATACGGCAAGGACGATGACGGTAAGAAAACCGACCGCAAGGCCATCTATATGATGCCGCAATTCCCGCTTCGTAATCAGGAAGCCAAAAATTTCAAGTTCTTCCTCTCGATCCCGGAAACCGATCCTTCCCTGTTCAACATTGGAACCACCAAAGGCAGCCAGCTGGTTAAACCTCTCTTCGAGTTTTCCGGTGCCTGTGCCGGATGCGGCGAGACACCTTATGTCAAACTGGTCTCCCAGTTATTCGGGGACCGGGCACTGATCGGAAACGCTACCGGTTGTTCTTCGATCTATGGCGGTAATCTGCCGACCACCCCTTATACCATTCGTGAGGATGGCCGTGGTCCGGCCTGGTCAAACTCGCTGTTCGAAGATGCCGCCGAATTTGCCATGGGCATGCGGCTGGCGACAGATCGGCTCAATATTCATGCTCTCGAGTTACTGCAAAGATTGAGCCCCGAGGATTTCGATGCCATTGCGGGCGCTGACCAATCGACCCAGGCTGGTATTGAGGAACAGAGAGCCAGAG
>QNAH01000252.1 GCA_003641425.1 Candidatus Zixiibacteriota bacterium | reverse complement strand
GTTTCATGGCGGCCCGGAATTTTTTGGCCTTGACCAGATATGGTCCGACCGCCAATTGACCACCGTCCCAGCTGGCCAGGATCAATTCTTTTTCATCACGATCAAGCTGGTTGAGATCGAAATCATTTTTCGGCAGGGTTTCGAGCAGGGAAGGAGGGTATAAACTCTCGCGTTTGTGCATCAGGTACTGACATGTTATAGAGTCGATTGTTATCGGATATTTGGCCATCAATTCGTTTCTGTACTCCTCCAGCCTTGCATTTCTTTTCTGCCCCTCAATAGTGGATCTGATCTGGTCATACATCTTTTCATATGTTCCGCGCAATTCATTAGGGCTACGATCGACCATTTTCACTATATGCCAGCCATATTTAGTCTCGAACGGCGCCGATATCTCGCCCGGATTCATTTTGAAGACCTGTTCCTGGAAAACCTGATCCATCTGGCCCCAAACGAAAAATCCAAGATCGCCGCGGTTTTGCTGTGCGCTCGGATCGACGGAGTATTTGATAGCCAGGTTTTCGAAACTCGAGCCGGCCTGAATTGAATCCATAATCGCCCCGGCAGTATCTTCATCTCTTACCAGGATATGTGAGGCCTGGATCTTATATTCCAGCTTGGCATAAAAATCTTTGATTTCTTCTTCGGTCACATTGGTTTTATCGATGACCTGACGCATATACAGGATATCGAGCAGGAACTGATCGCGATTGCCGAGGACAATCCGGTTGACCTCTTCGGATTCGTCGATATTCTTCTTGTAGGCTTCCTGAACAAGTAATTGCTGAATGATCAGACTGTCCAGAATGGTATTACGCCACTCGAGTTCCTCGTCAAATGATAAAAATGTCTCGCGGTTGCGTTCGAAAATGTCGTCCAGGTCCTGCGCGTAGATCTTATCGCCGCCAACATCGGCCAGGACAAGATCTTCATCACCACCGCATCCGGTCAAAAAAGAAGCGGCAACTGCCAGAGTTAAAAAGACAATTAAATAAGCCGATAGCTTTTTCATAAGCCAAAAATCCTTTATTCTTTATATTTGTATTTTCTAAGATGTTTATACTGATCGAAGCCTGTTTCGTTCCTCATAGTATTTGTAAGTCTAAAACTATACTACAGATTGGCTGATTTGGCAAGTCCTTTTTGGCTTATTCTTTACAGTCAAACAAGATACGACGATGCAACGGCAGACTGAAAAGGTTCGGCCGGGATTGATATTTTGCGTTTGACTCCGGGACAGTATTGTCCGGATACAGGCGGCAGTGCGGATCAGCTATAATTTTGTATTTCGCTGAATTTCTTCGGTTTATCAGGGCGGCAAAAAAAGTCTAACCATTCCCTGTGAAATTGCTTAAATTAGGAGGCGTTTTGATCGTGTGCCGCTAATTTTAGGAGAGATCAATATGAAACTGCAATACGGTGATGAAGATATAGAAATCAGCAGTGTGCTTCCGATTATTCCCCTTCGGGACGTGGTTATTTTCCCGCATATGGTTTATCCGCTTCTGGTCGGACGGCCGTTCACGATTGCGGCGCTTCAGGAAGCCATGGTGCTCGACAAACAGATCTTTCTCTGTGCCCAGAAAATGCCGGATGTGGATATGCCGACCCGGGACGATCTTTACCAGGTTGGTGTTGTCGCACGTATATTGCAACTCATGAAGCTGCCCAACGGAACCATGAAAGTTCTTGTCGAGGGATTGATTCGGGCCAGAATAAAGACATATACAAAAACCAAAGGTTTTTTTACCACCCGTCTTGAATTGATACCGCCGGTATCGGAGCATGACCGCGAGATAGAGGCTCTTTCACGGACGGTTCGTGAACTTTTCTCAGAATATGTGCATCTTAACCGGCGTATCCCGGATGAGATCCTGCTGTCATTTTCGGGTATCGAGGAATATCAGCGGCTGGCTGATACGGTTACGGCCCACATTCTTCTGAAAATGGCCAATAAGCAACATATACTGGAACTTGATTCGGTAAAAAAGCAGTATCGCGAGGTGTCCCGCCTGCTTCGTTCCGAGATAGAGATTCTTCGTATCGAGCAAAAAATCGATGGTACGGTGCGCGACGCTTTGACCAGGGATCAGAAGGAGTTTTACCTTCAGAAACAGCTCAAGGCAATCAAGGAAGAGCTGGGGCAGTCGGATGAGATTGCGAACGAGGTCGATGATCTGTATGAAAAGCTCGATAAACTGGACGCGCCCGAGGAGGTCATAGCGCGGTCGGAGGAGGAACTCAAGAAGCTGTCGAAGATGCATCCGTATTCGGCGGAATCGGCGGTGGTGCGCGGCTATGTTGAATGGCTCCTGGCATTGCCGTGGAGAAAATACACTGAAGATAGGTCTGATTTCGGCGAGGTAAAGTCGATTCTTGACGGCGATCACTACGGTCTCGAGAAGGCAAAAAAGAGGATTCTGGAGCACCTGGCGGTGCTTAAAGTGGCGGGTAAGGTACGCGGCCCGATCTTATGCTTTGTCGGGCCTCCGGGGGTAGGCAAGACATCGGTCGGCAAATCGATCGCGCGGGCGATGAACCGCAAATTTGTCCGGATGTCGCTGGGCGGGGTACGTGATGAAGCCGAGATTCGCGGGCACAGGCGGACGTATATAGGATCGCTTCCCGGAAGAATAATTCAATCGATCAAGAAGGGCGGTTCGGCTAATCCGGTTTTTCTGCTGGACGAGGTCGATAAAATCGGAATTGACTTTCGCGGCGATCCGGCATCGGCTCTTCTGGAGGTGCTTGACCCTGAGCAGAATTCGACCTTTTCCGATAATTATCTCGAGCTTGATTTCGATTTATCCAAGGTGTTGTTTATCACCACTGCCAATTCGCTTTCAGGAATTCCGCCGGCCCTGATCGACCGCATGGAGATAATCAGGCTTCCCGGGTATCTCGAGCACGAGAAACTGGCCATTGCCAAGATGTACCTCCTGCCGAAACTGAAAAAGGAAATGGGGCTGGGGGCGGTCAATATAGAAGTGACCGATGATGCGATTTACGAGATTATTCGCAGTTATACCCGCGAGTCGGGGGTTCGAGAGGTCGAGCGTAAACTGGCCTCGATACTTCGCAAGGTCGCCCAGAAACTGGCGGAAGGATCGCGGAGGAAGAAATACAAAATGGGGGTCAGGAAGATCGGTGAGTTACTCGGTGCGGCGCAGTATATTTCGACGGATATAAAGATGAAGCCGGATCCGGGTTATGCGGTGGGGCTGGCGTGGACCGAGTTCGGAGGCGAAGTGCTTCCGATCGAGGTCAATCTCATGAAAGGTTCGGGCAAGCTGACATTGACCGGTAAACTTGGCGAAGTGATGCAGGAGTCAGCCTCGGCAGGCCTGTCGTTTATCAGGAGCCGGGCCGAACGGTTCGGGCTCGAGCCCGATTTCTACAATAAGATGGAGATACATATTCATGTGCCCGAGGGTGCGGTCCCCAAGGACGGCCCGTCGGCCGGGATAACGATGCTGATTTCGCTCCTGTCGGCCCTGACCGGGACCTCGGTCCGTAAAAGGCTGGCGCTTACCGGCGAGATTACTCTCAGCGGCGATATGATCGCTATCGGAGGCCTGAATGAAAAGCTCCTGGCGGCCAAAAGATCGGGAATAACGGACATTATCATTCCTTTCAGGAATAAAAAGGATATTCCGGAATTGCCCAAAAGACTGACGGAAGGTCTGAAGCTTCACCTGGTCAAAAAGGTCGATGAAGCTGTCAGGATAGCATTCGAAGGCAGGCTGTCGGGCAATAATAACAGGTCGCGAAAAGGTGTCGCGAAAGCCGTGAAAAAGAAAAAATAAAAATACTGTTTTGGACTTAAAATCCTTATACTGCTGATGCAAATCTGACTGGTAAATTGAATATGCCTTTGAATGCTGTTTTTTACAGGTCCTATGCCGACGCCCGGAAAATTCCATCCGATAATCGATCTCAAATTGCATTTGCCGGTCGGTCCAATGTGGGGAAATCATCGCTTTTGAACCGGATTGTCGGGCAAAAGAGGCTGGCCAAGACATCAAAAACGCCCGGTCGGACCCGGTTACTTAATTTTTTCTTGATCAATGACAAGTATTATTTTGTTGATCTGCCGGGCTATGGTTATGCGAAGGCATCGGAAAGCGACAAACGCCAGTGGGGCAAGCTGGTCAATGATTACCTGGAAGGATCCGAATCCCTCAAGGGACTGTGTTTCCTGCTCGATTGCCGGCGTGACCCCAACGAGGATGATTTGACGATGCTGGAATGGCTGCAATCGGGTAAAATCAATTTTGTCATTGTCCTGACCAAGGCGGACAAATTAAGCCGCAGTAACCTGATGAAAAAAAGCCGTGAAATAGAAAAGATATTCGATGTAAAACCAATCCCGTTTTCGAGCGTGTCCGGGATCGGGAAAAAAGAATTAATGAGGTGGATTGAGGGCGTTGTCAGCAATCCTGTATAAACCCTCTATTCAATGAGATTAAATTATGGTTAAAAACAAAATCGTCGTGGGCTGTCAGTGGGGTGATGAAGGCAAGGGCAAGGTGGTTGATCTTCTGGCCGAAAAGGCCGATATCATCGCCCGTTTCCAGGGCGGCGCCAATGCCGGGCATACCATTCTGGTGGGAGATAAAAAATAT
>QNAH01000251.1 GCA_003641425.1 Candidatus Zixiibacteriota bacterium | reverse complement strand
TGGATGAAATATCGAAAAAGTGGGAGTACCATTTGAAAAAAAGGTACTACCCGGAAATAGCCGATGCCGGCCTTGCAAAAGGAGAGGCCAGACAACTGACCCGCGACGGTTATTCTCTGAAGGCGGTTCCTATCGATTTGAAGAACGGGGATAAAACAGGTGAATGGATTATATTCAAGGCTAATAAACGGGGTTATTCGGGAATTTATATGATGCCCCCCGCAGGGGAGAAGAAAAAACTTTACACGCTTCTTAAGGGCGGACGATCCGCCAGTTTTGAATCACTGCATCTTCAACAAAGCGGGATAGATGCCAATGATGACGGCATGATCCTTTTCTCATCCAAATCCAGGGAAGCGGATGTTCTGTATCTGTACGATTTGAATGAACGTCGTGTACGCAAAAGATACGAATTCCCCGATTTAGCCGCGATAACGTCTCCGCGATTTTCGCCCGACGGAAATAAAGCTGTGTTCAGCGGGGCGAAACGGTCTGGTACAACCGACCTGTATATCCTTAACCTGCTGACCGCCGATGTTCGGCAGATTACCGATGATTTCTACCTGGACCGTGAACCGGTCTTTACCCTTGACGGTGACTCGATCATTTTTTCCTCTGACAGATGTCTGGATGGCGATACCGGCGCCATTAATCTGTACAAGATATCTGCCGAAGGCGGCGAACCGGCGCAACTGACATCCGGACGTTGGCGTGATCTTTCGGCCGATGTGACCGATGACGGGATCTATTTTTCATCTGATCGAGACGGCGCCTTCAATATATATCGGCTCAATCGCGATAAATCGATCAATAAAATTACATCGCTTCTGACCGGGGCTTATGACCCCCGATTGACAGGCGACAAAAAAAGTCTGGTCTTTTCGGGATACCAGGATTTTGGCTCGCACATATACCGTATGGAACTTAATGACTCAATTACACTGGCGGCTGACCAGCCGCCGCCGGGAAAGGTCTTCTGGCGGCCGGGCAGATTGACAAGCAAAAAATTCAAATCCTCAGTCAGATATAAAACCGAATATTCATTGGACATTGCCCAGTCGGCTATTTCCTATGATCCGGTGTATGGTTCTCTTGGCGGCGTTCAGGTGGCGCTTTCGGATATGCTCGGAGACAACGCGTTCTATTTCCTGCTGACTAACACCGCCGAATCAAAGGACGATTTGATGTCCAGCTTTAACTTCGCCGTCACATATATCAATAAAAAGCACCGCATCAACTGGGGCGGCGGGTTGTATCATCTCTATGATGAATACTACAATGATTATGACGGTTACTACTATGAACGACAGCTTGGCGGGATGGTCTATGTCAACTACCCGTTGTCCCGATTCAACCGGCTCGAGACCACCAGCTATTTGCGTTACTCTGATCGTGATAAATGGCTGTTTCGATACCGCCGTAAAGGCGCCATGCTGAGTAATTATGTCTCAATTATATCCGATAATTCACTCTGGGATATATCCGGCCCAATCGAAGGACACCGGTATAACTTCACGTTCGGGATTACAACCAGGCTGGATCAGGGGCGGCAATACAATCGAATCGGTCTTGTTGATATCCGGCACTACCTGCGGTTAGGCAAATATTCAGCCTATGCCTCACGGCTGTTTTTGTATTCATCGAGCGGAGTTGAGCCCCAGCGTATTTATTTTGGCGGAAGTTGGTCATTTCGAGGATATAATCGCCGGGCCTTTTATGTCAGGAATATAGCTTTTGTCTCCAATGAGATCCGTTTCCCTCTGATTGATAATCTCTTGATCGGATTCCCGATCGGCGGTATCGGTTTCCAGGCCATCCGCGGTGCTCTATTTTTTGATGCCGGCTATTTGACCGACCGGAAAATGGATCTGTTCGGCCCCAACTTCGACGATAATGTCCTTGGCTCTTTCGGTACCGGGTTCAGGGTTGCGCTGGGCCGATTTGTAGTGTTCAGATTCGACTTTTCGCGGACGACCGACTTTAAAACGGTTAGTAAAAATACAGATTTTGACTTTTTCTTCGGCTGGAATTTTTAATGCGCCGTAAACTGACGATACTGATATTAGTCGTGGCCGGAATTATAATTTCCGGCTGTTCAAAAGAATTTATTCTTCCGCGAACGGAAGTAAAGACCCCCGCAAGCTGGCAGTTTCCCCGCAAAGATATTCAGTCGCGAGCGGCGATCAAATCAGAATTCGGCGGTCAGCTCAATCTCAAATGGGAGCAAAAAAACTCGGAATCGCCTCTCGGGCCTCTTACTATCGGCGCCGGTAAACTTATTTATACCGGAAGCCGAAATCGGATGTTCTTTTACGATTTGAAAACGGGAGAATATCTTGGTATGTACAAGACCAAACGCAATGCCCAGACAGGACTTGTTGTCGTCGATTCGCTGGCCTATTTCGCAATCGGACCGACAAAAGATTTGCTGATCTGCCTGAATTTGCTAAATCGAAGAATCTCATGGGACTTTGATATAAAGGATGTTACCGGCGCGCCGATAATTATAGATGACCGCATTTATGCCGGATCCTCGACCGGAGAGATAGTTTGTCTCGATCGACATACCGGGGAACCGATCTGGCGGCATACGGCCGAGGGCAGATGCCTGGCCGGGCCAAGCGGTGACGGCGAAATGGTCTTATTCCCGCAGGACAACGGAACGATACTGGGTTTGAAGGCCGCGACCGGTGACATAATATTTGAGGTGAAACTGGAACAACCTTTGGTTACCAAAGCAGTCATAGGCGACAAGGTGTATATCACCGGTGCGGAGGGCGGTTTTTACGCTCTCGACAAATCATCCGGAACTGTTGTATGGGAAGAGATATTCCCGTATCCGATCTGGACCTCGCCGGCGTTGGACGAGAGAATGCTGTATTTCGGCGACAACGGCGGTAATCTCAGGGCTTTGACCGGGGAAGACGGGACGGTGCTGTGGCAGTATAAAGCCGACGGCGTCATCGTATCCTCACCGATCATTGTCGGAGATTATCTGCTTTTTGCCTCGCTGGACAGAAATCTCTATTGTCTCGACAAAAATACCGGCACCCTGGTCTCGAAACGGGAATTCAAACAGGGCATCAATGTCCCCGCCGTTAGTGATGGAAAAGTAATTTGCGTGGCGGCGCATGACGGCACCATACAATGTTTTGGAGATTAGCATGAGAGATGTAAAGATCACCGAAGGCGACCTCAATCTAGATCTTAACGAACTTGTTCACGAAACTCTAAGAGAGCTCTTCCTGGCATCGAAGAAAGTCTCCATATATTCCAGCGAACACCCTTTATCTCAGAAAGCTATCGGCCGCGCCTTTCTGATGGTCGAAAAAATATTTAGATATAAAAGATATTTAAATCTGCATATTATGGACGGTCACCTTCACGCTCTTAATATTCGCATCCGTCCTTCCATATTTACCGAGACTTTCCTTAATTATATGCAGGTACTCGACCTCAATGATATTCTTTTTCAGGAAGGCATTAGCGCCCGGGAACTCTCGGTATTTCTCGATCGCCTTGTCAAAAGACTGCCTTCATCCGATTTCAGCAATCTGATGGTCACCTATCTAAAGAATAATAAAATCGATACCATTATGGTAAATTCGGAAACCGGCCATGACATTTTTGAAAATTGCCCGATTATGCGCGGTGATCTGATCGGCGATTTCTCTGTCCGGGCCGTTGTTGGCCAAATTATCGGTGATGATTTCGAACGGCTGGCGACATTGATGGCTGATGAAGAATTGCCATTCGAGGAATATTTTGCCCGTTATAAACATGACTACCATCCGATTCTTATCTCCTACCTGATCCCCGAAAAACTGGCAGCTATGCCGGCTACGATTATAGGGGAGAAACTGATCTCGGCAATCAATGGGGAAGGCAATTATGATACGGACGGAGATGTCCTTGACGAGATCGGCGGCCAATCCCGGGTAAAGGAGCTGGTGGCGGCTCTGAATTATCACCCCGAACGGGAAAAGATTCTCGATTCCATTGGCGAGGAATTGCTTGATAAGGGAACCGACAAAACCGTCTATAAAAAAATACTGCCGGAGGCAAGCGCAATCAAGGTGGAATCATCCGAACGGATTGATCAGTTTCTCAATACAACCTTCAACGAAGCGCTTCCCGGATACGATCTTAATGACTTCCGTGATTTATTCAGCCGGCTGTTGAGAACCGGACAGCAGGGGAAAGTCAGGGCTGTAATAAATATCCTGCTCAACTATCTGGCCGGTCCGAATCTCGATCTGCGTGAAAAAGCGCTAATGCTGTTCAAATACTCTTTAGAGGTTTATCCCAAAAATACCGCCGGCTATATGATTGAATATATGATTGAAAAAATCGGTGAATATTTCCGAACCGGTATGGAGACATTTGAATACTCGGATCGGGTTTGGGAGTTGGCCAAAATAACTCTGGCCGAAAACCGCTACGATTACATGTCTCGGATATGCGATGTATTAACCGACCGGCGTTCACGGCAAAAGGGTGTCTGGAGCTATGAATCTGTCGCAGTTAAAAAAGCGGTCGAAGAACTCAATCGCCGCGAGATTATCGAACAACTGGTCAAAGACCTGGTAGAGGGACCGCACGAGTATATTCCACATATAAGAAATATAATTATAAC
>QNAH01000250.1 GCA_003641425.1 Candidatus Zixiibacteriota bacterium | reverse complement strand
GTGATCATAATGGTGCTGTTCGGGAAGATGGGCATAAATTATATAATCGTTTCAAAACTGATCGGGGTGCTATCCGGTATCAGCATAATTTTTCTATTGATTGTCTGGTTCGAGAAATATTCCGATAGAAAAGGATTCAACTTACCGGCATACGGGGCCCCGATACTTCTGGTTGCCAATTCGGCTTTTGCATACTGGTCGATATCCGGACTGGAGACAGTTCTTTTTGCGGCGTTTGTTTTCTGGGGAATATATTTTGCGTCTGAAAAGAATCTGTTATTTATTCCGATGCTTGTTCTGTCGGCTCTTACCCGGCCCGAAGGGACGATGATTTTCGGTTTGATCTTGATCTATTATTGGGTTGTCAGGGCTTATAAATTCAGGACGATATTGAAGCTGACTGCTGTCTATGCGGTTTTGATAGCACCGCAGTTTATTTTCAGATTAGCGTATTATGGCGATCTGCTGCCGAACCCGTTTTATGCGAAGACGGGATGGTCGGCGGAATATTTTTTTTCGGGGCTGTCGTATATCTGGCTGTTTTTAAAGCAGTATGGTTTTGCCGGGATATTGATCGCGGTTCCGATTGCGGCTGTTGGTCGAATGAACAGGAAAATGCGTCTCCCGCTTTTTATAACGGCGGTGTATTTTGTATATATACTGATGGTGGGGGGGGATGTTCTTCACGGGCACCGGTTTTTTATGGTTCTGCTTCCATTATTGTATCTGATGTTTTTTGCGGGTATTGATTCATGGCTTTCAAAAACGGCGATTGGCCGAACCGGGGCGGTTTATACCATAACTGTCCTGATTATCCTGGCAACGGCGGGGCTGACATACGGAATCCCGTACAAATGGATAAGATCGGTTCGCCGGACCGAGATCGGTCTGGTCGATGGTATGAAATTCCAATCCAATATCATTCGGCAGGCGCGGGGCAGTGATTACACCATTGCCATGTCGACTATCGGGGCCTTCGGGTACTACAGCGATGCCCGTGTTATCGATTTACTCGGTTTGACCGACCGGGTAATCGCCAAAAATCCGAAGCCTGTCGAGGGGATAGAATCGACCTGGAAAGAGAGGAATTATAATATTCCGTATCTTATGAAGCGCAATCCTGACCTGATCCTGTTTTCGACCGGTATGAAACCATCGGCGCCGGCAGAAAAGGCATTATTTCTGTCTTCGAAGTTCCGCAAGGGGTATTACCCGGTTTTTCATATTGATCAGTATATGTGGACAATTTATAGAAGAAATTCAGGATATGACAAACCGGACAAGTATTTCCCCAACCCGCAGTTTATCAATCTTTTCACCCAGGCGCTGAATTATAATCGTGATGAAAAACTTGACCTGGCAATGGAATATGCCCTGCAGTCGGAAAGATGCAGTCCGCCCGATTTTTATCTGCCTCTTGCCCTGATGGGGGAGATAGAACTGAAAAAGGGGAATCTCGAGAGCGGTATTGAGTATTTACAACGGGCCTTTGAGTTATCCGACGGATATGCCATTATAGCCGGCGACAAGCTGGGACGGTACTACCAGATGATCGGTGACAGCGCCAGGGGACAAAAATACCTTGATATTGCCGGTCAACGGAATACGTTGTTTTGATTCGGAATACAGACTATACCGGGTAATTTGTTTAATAAAAAAACGGCGGTCGGAAATAATATTCCCACCGCCATTTTTATAAAATGCTTTACTCAGCTTAATTATGCCTGCTATTCGAAAGCCTTAATTGCCTCATCGACTGAGTCGTAAGTCTTGAAAATAGTAACCAGCCTGGTAATGGTCAGGAGGTTTTGTATTGTCTGTGTAACATTGGCCAGTTTCAGTTCTCCGTCATTGTTTTTCACAGTTGTGAGAGCCGAAATAAGCATGCCCAGCCCGACAGAACTCATCCATTCAACTTTGCCCAGATCGACAACGACTTTTTTATTTCCACCACTGATATATTCATGCAGTTTACCGTGGAACATGGTGGCATCCGGTCCGCCCATCACCTTACCCTTAAGGCTGATAACAACAACATTGTCTTTAATCTCGTCACTGATTTTCATCTTAGCTCTCCAAATTTTATCCGGTTAACATATTTTCAAAAGAAGTGTTTCTTTGCCATAGTCCCGGTCAAGGTAAATTTTAAAAATCTTTGCCCAAGAAAGCAAGTAAAAGTTGAAATACGCCTTTGTGAAAATAATTTAATTCAATCCAGTCTTTTAAAGTAACTTTCCCGTTCTTCCTTTTTTACGTTGCCGGACGGTAGATTATTGACTTCAATCGTTATCTGCCGGTTTCCGCCCACAGATATAATGTCCCCGGTCTTTATTTCGGCGGCCGGTTTTCCGCGGCGGCCGTTTATCTTGATAAGACCGCTGTCAGCCATCTCTTTGGCGACTGTCCGTCGTTTAATAATTCCAACTTTTGAAAGAAATTGATCAAGCCGCATATTTTCCGCCATGCCAAGGTATAATCTTTCGTTCGGTGTCTGCCGCAGCGGTAACCATTGTCGGATCAGTCAAAACTCCTGATTTCCACGTAGGTCTTTTCCTTGAGCTCTTCCAGCCACTTATCCACAAATTCGCCGGTCTTGGATTGCCGGGCCATTTCCCTGATTTGATCGTAGTCGTTGTCGGGATTAAGAGTCCGGCCCTCCTGCCAGTCTAACCTTTTCAATATATGCAGTCCATATTCGGTTTGAGCGGGTCCTCCGATATCACCGTTTTCCGGGATATTTTTAAGTACCTGGGCGAATGAGGGCGGCAAATCCTGAACGGCAAACCAGCCCAGTTCACCCCCCTGCTTACGTGAATCGTCATCGGCCGAATAAATTTTGGCCACTTCCCGGAAATCGACTCCATTTTTTATTTCGGCGATAAGCGAGTCCACCAAATGGTAGGAAAGCATAGAATCGGCAGGGGTCGGTTTGACCTCCAGCAAGATATGTCTCAGATGCGCCTGTTTGTCCTTGACCTCCTCACACTTTATGATATGAATTCCGAATTGTGTCCTGACCGGGGCAGAGATATCTCCGGGTCTGAGATTAAAAGCGACCCGCCCGAAATCCGGGACAACATCCTCCTTTGATATGAACCCAAGATCGCCGCCGTTCAAGGCACTGGGACCGTTTGAATACTTGGCCGCCAGGATGCCGAAATCGACACCGGAGACAGCCTGCTCACGAATCCTGTCAGCCTGGAGTTTGATGGAATCTTCGGTGCCGCCCGAGGGCTGGAAGGTTATGAGAATGTGCGCCAGTTTTACCGCTTCGGGCTGATCGGGCAGGGAATCTTTGAAGGTTTCATAAAAGTCATAGACTTCCTGCCGGGATATTGATATTTGAGAAAGTCTGCTGTTAATAAGTTTTTGTTTAAGCCGTTGATTTTCGATTTCGGGCCGCAGGCGTTTTTTATACTCCCGTAAAGTCATTCCCTCGAGCGCAATCTGGTCAAGAAATGCTTCCTCGGAATCAAACTGGGATGCAATCCGGGCAATCTGCTCATCCAGCGCCTGGTCGATTTCCTCATCGGTGACCTTTATAAGTGTATCCTTGCGCGCCTCAAACAGGAAGAGCCGCTCATTGATCATCTGGTTGAGAATATTTTCCTGGAGTTTATCCAGTTCCTGTTGGTTTTTCGGCTGACTCCTGGTCTGCACGGCATACAGCTGAATCTGTGCCGCCAACTCCGATGCCATTATCGGCTCCAGACCGACAATGGCGACAATTCTCTCGATCGGCTCGGCGCCGTTCAGACCGGGCGCAACCAGCATCGCGGTGAACAGCCAGATAATCATAAATAGGGCAGTATGTTTCATAATCATAATGACTCGTTAACCTTCGGTTGAATCGACTTCGGTGTCGCTACTATCATCAATGTCGGCGTATTTGGCTTTATTGATGCTGGCCCGGATATTGTTTTCATATATTTTGATTGAGGTATTCTCTTTTTGATCCTCCACCCATTTTTCAAATGACTGGCTTCGGCGCAATTTTTCCAGTGTTTCCTTGATCGATTGTTTGACAACCTGGAAATCCTGCAGAATCGGCGGTTCCTTATCGGCCACATAAATGATGGAATGTTTTTCGCCCATCGGGATAGGACCGATAACATCGCCAATAGCGGCGCGTTCCGCCGCCTTATATAGACGGGGGTACATACGTTCATTGATCCATCCGAGATCACCGCCACTGGCGCGTTTTCCGGAACGCTCGGTGTATTGCGAAGCCAGCGCCTTAAATTTCTCAAGGTTACGCGTTTTCAATGCATAAGTCTTGGCTGTCCGAAAGTCGTTGAACAATACTTCATATAGATGCACTTTACCCGGGGTGGTAAATTCATCCGGATTATCTTCGTAATACTGTTTCATTTCGCCTTCATCGGGCTGACTGGCAATCGGCAGAGAATCATTTTGCATAATATCAGCCATAGCCAGCTCTTTAAACCGTTTAAGCTTCCGTTTATATTCGGGGTCATCTTCGAGTCCAATCCGGCGGGCTTCGAGACTGAGAATGTCAACCATGCTGAGATTAAATATGAATTCTGCCAAACCCTCATAATCGTCGAAATCTGGTTTCATGGCGGCCCGGAATTTTTTGGCCTTGACCAGATATGGTCCGACCGCCAATTGACCACCGTCCCAGCTGGCCAGGATCAATTCTTTTTC
>QNAH01000249.1 GCA_003641425.1 Candidatus Zixiibacteriota bacterium | reverse complement strand
GGTATTAAAAAAGGTCGCCTTTCGGCGGCCTTTTTTTTGAATCCTATTCAGTTTCTGCGGCCGTTCCAATCGGCCGCCATGAATCCTGTATTTTATGATTCCAACATTTCCACATTGGCCCGCGGCACAATAGCCTTTGTCCCATCGTCAAACTCCACTTCAAGTACTCGGGCTGATGAGCCGGATTCAAGTTTTGTGAGTTGCGGGGGGAGATCGGTTACTTTACCGAGATAGCCGAAATACGGGTGACGAATGACGCGGACCGGGGTTCCGATATTCAATCCCTGTTCGCGGTAGTCGGCGGCTTTCTGCTCGGCATGGATATCTCCATCAAACGGAATGATCAGTTCGGGGCGGATAACGCCGGCGCGGATTTGAGTGGCGCCGTTAATACAGGCAAGTTGGCCTTCCCTGGATTTCAAAAGATCAAATGTCTTTTGCGCCATATTCATCTGCCCGAATCCTTCGGTAATGATCAACGTGACTCCGATTTCTTCAGAACCTGTAATAGCGACACCGATATCATAACCCAGGAATTCACGAAGGTCCTTATCATCAAAACCGCCCACGATGATCCCTGCGGCATCGACTTTGGCCGCCTTCCGGATAGCAGCAGCAGTGACCAGCGATCCCCCGACAATGACCATACCCTGACAACTCTCATCGATATACTTATCTTCAAGGACAGTTGTATTGTCCGGGACAACGACTTTTATGGGACCGTGGGTTTCACCGCCTATACCGAAAATGCCTTGAACGAACGAGCCCCATGTCGATACCGCGACCCCCTCCTTTTCGTAGACATCGACCACTTCGCCGTCAAGATATGCCTTGACGGTTACCGGTATTGGCGCTCCGCGTAATAGGACCTGGCCGGTAACATGAGATATTGATTCAATGGTGCCGGTTATTTTGGCCTGGCATTTAGATTTAAACAGGCCGAAAAATGACTTGGAAATGGCGAGATCCTCACCTTGCTCGACCGCATCACCTTGCTTTTTCAGCATGGTATCTTCGATATCCTCGGGCGGGATACCCAGGATATTGGCAACATTGATCGGCTCGACCGTACCGGGAAGATGTGTCCGGGCGATAATATCATCAGGCTTTACCTTGTCGCCTTTTTTGACAATTACTTCGCCCTTAAGAGGGAGAATACGTTTTTTGGTTACCAGAATTTTGTCGGTAACTTTTAATCCGGGAGTATATGCGTGACCCATAATAATTGCCTCATTTTCAGGTATCTATTTTTAATCCTGTTTTTTTCTTTCTAAAAACAAACAGTCCAACCAGGCCGAAGACTAAAATAAGCAGTAAAAAAATAAAAATATACCGCTGCCAGTTCGTCCGGGTGTTTTTGCTATCCGGCTCCGGGAATTCGCTCTCATCATATCCGGCGAGCTCTCGTTCCGAAAGATCGACGACTTTGAGGCTGTCCTTTGAAGCTAATTTATCAATATCTTTTGTCGAAAAGGAGTTCATAATTTTCAAGAAGGTCGGGCGGGCATCATTATACATCTCTTTTGGAGCATAGCATAGAAAAAAGGCAATACCTTTTTCATAGAACCTGGTAATTTCCAGGAGTATTTTGTCGGTGTATTCCGATGTTACCCTCGATTTGACGGCAAGTGTTTTAAGTTCGCTGTCATAAACCGGCTGATTGAGATTAAAGACCCGATCTTCTTTAAGGGAACTGTTGACCACCATTCGCCCGTATCCCCGTGCGATCGAAGCAACGGCGGAGTCAATTTGGGTTTCGCTGAATTTACCCACCGGCACATGTGATAAGAATATGTAGGGCATTTCGAAAAACGGTTTATCACCCATAAGGGCCAGGACGGCATCGTAATCGAATTCGTCGAAAGTAATGTCCTGTGAAGTCAGGAATATGTTAACGGTCCTGTAGGATACATGATACCAGTCATCGGGATACATTACATAATAGCCGGCCCGCCAATTGATAAAGGATTCATCGGCCGATACAACCGGGATAATCAACAGAAATAATAAAGTCAGTAGAATCAGTTTTTTCATAATTCAAAACCGTTGGGGTCAACGATCGAGCGCGCCCTCGGGATAAACCTCAAGTTCCGACATCCATTCTTTAAGTTTGGCGACTCTGGTTTTATCGTCCTGCGGCAGGTTGAAAGGTCGTCCTCGGCCATCGAGAACAATACCGACCACACCGCCGGCCAATTCCATCTCGACTTTGTCGCCCTTGCCACGGCCAAGATCGTAGCCCCGATGAGGTGAGAGTTCCGCTTTCGCTTTGGCCGGAAGGCCGTTTTCCCCGATGCCGAGTTTGATTAGCTTCATGTCGCCGAAATTCAAAGCGCCCGACTCGACTTTGCCATCGGGCAGAGTGATTTTATAGTCCATCATGGGTCCCGGTTTCTTTGTCTCACCCACCGGAGCGACACAGGTGCCCAGATGTATCAGGCAGTCTTTATTGAAGACTTCGGTGGCCGCCTGCGGCTGAACCGTAGTCAGGACTCCAGGCTGGGGCATCATAAAGATCGAATCCACGGCAAGACGGGTGACCCCCTCGGGAAGGAATGCATCAATCAGCATCATCCCGGCCTGATTTCTGAGAGGTGCATGCGAAAGGACTCCTCCCGAACCGACCAGAATATCGAGTGACATCATATTGACCAGAGTTCCGCCCGAACTGGATTGATCGAAGGCGTCGGCAATTGTACGCTGTTGCTGGACGCCCTTCAGCACGGTAGCGAAGTTTTTGTGCTGTATGAAAGCCAGCCGTAAAGCCTCCTTGGCAATAGCCTGCTCATAAATCAACTCTTCCATCGATTGAGGGATAGTTGTCGGCCGGATCATTTTATTCTTCACGCGATTACGCAGGTCGCGCTCGTCCATGTGGAACGGAAGCCACCGCATTATATTCGGCAGGGTGGCCTCGGCAAAGACATTCGAGATAGAATAGCTCATGCCCAGGTTAGCCGACACCGTCCGGTTAAAGATACCTTCGTTGTTGCCTTCTGCGGCTCCAGGACGGAAAACAGAGAAGACATCGGTTGTGGCTCCTCCGATATCGACACCGACCGCTTCGATACCCTCTATGTCGGCGATTGTTTTGATAATCAAACCCACAGCACCGGGAGTCGGCATGATCGGGGTATCGGTCCAGGTCATGAGTTTGCGATAACCGGGGGCCTGGGCCATGACGTGTTCCATGAAAAGGTTGTGGATCTCCTCACGAGCCGGGCCGAGATTTTCGCGTTCGAGAACCGGTCGGAGATTTTCGACCACTTTAAGATCGACTTTTTCCTCCAGCGTATCTTTAACCGCATCGGTAGCATCTTTGTTGCCGGCATAGATGATCGGGAGATTGTAACCGGTTCCGAGTCTTGGTTTGGGATCGGCCGCAGAGATCAGCTCAGCGATTTCGACCACATGGGTGGTGGTGCCGCCGTCGATCCCGCCGGAGAGAAGAATCATATCGGGTCGAAGGTGCCTGATTCTTTCGATCTGCTGGTGGGGAAGACGTCTGTCGTTGGATGCAATAACATCCATGACGATGGCTCCTGCTCCCAGCGCCGCGCGTTCAGCCGATTCGGCCGTCATCGATCTGACCACACCGGCCACCATCATCTGTAATCCGCCGCCGGCAGATGAAGTGGAAATGTAAACATCGGTTCCGACCTTGTCCCCGCTGGTGGGAGAGATAATCTTGCCGTCTTCGTCAAGCAGTTTGCGGCCGGAGAGTTCTTCCACTTCTGCGATTGCATTCAGGACACCCATCGTGACATCTTCAAAAGGTGTTTCAACAGTGGTTGGGGCCTCGCCGCGGACGATCAAACGATATTCTCCATCACGTTTCTCGATAAGAATCGCCTTGGTCGTGGTCGAGCCGCAGTCAGTCGCCAGAATAACCTTGATATCTTCAGGTTTCATTTTTGCCATATTTACCTGCCAAATCTTTTGATTGCCAATCCGCTCTTTAATTCATCTATACTTGCGGATTTTTGACTCCATTATAAAAAATGAACAACTTCATTCTTTCATCAAAGACAAGAATTATAATATATATCCCTCTTTTTGTAAACCGATTTTTTCGATCTCGCGGGGAATCAAGGGTTGCCTGTTAATCCCTTATATAACATTGGTTTCCTCGATCAGTTTTCCTTTTGCGAAGCGCCTGAGGGAGAGGGGAGATATATCAATTGACGTATCCTGTCCAACAATCTTTTCCGCCGCCACCAATCCGGCCGCCGGGGCATGCATCAGCCCGTGCCCGGAAAAGCCGGAACAGACAAAAAAGCCTTTTACCTCGTCGGCATAATCAATAATCGCATGATGATCGGGGGTGGTTTCATAAAGGCCGGCCCAGCTTTTGGCCATTTCCGCTGTCTCCAACCGCGGGACACGGTCGAGGGCCTTCATGATGATCGTATCGGTATAATCGGGATCGACCGATTCGTCAAAACCGGGTTTGACATCGGGATCGGCCCAGCCCAGAAGAAGACCGGGTGATTCTTTATGGAAATAAAGGCCGGATCCTACATCGACAACCATCGGGAAAGTCGGGGGGATATAGTCAAGCGGACCGGTTGTAACGATTTGCCGACGAATGGGTTCGACCGGCACATCGATCCCTGCCATTTCCCCTATTACTTTGGCATAAGGGCCGGCGGCGTTGATTACCAGCGGGGCGGCGATTTCACCCTTGTTG
>QNAH01000248.1 GCA_003641425.1 Candidatus Zixiibacteriota bacterium | reverse complement strand
GCAATGCCGAAAAACAGCTTGGCGACGCGCTTAATGGTATTGCCAGGTTCAAGAAAACGGTTGTGGCCAAGAAAGTGGATTCCAAAAAGGCGGTTGAGGAATTCGAAAGCCTGAAAGACAGAATAAACAACTCCACCGAACCGGCATTTATATTAGGCAAGGCCGTCAGCGACCTCAAGAAAATCCGAAAAAAGCTGGATTCATCGACGGACAGCGAGCAGATTGCGAGTATCGATAAATATTTGAATGAAGCAAAAAAATGGTCGAAAAAACGCCGTTATGTCTATAAAATCGAATCTATTCCCGATATGGGGCATATTCATGTCGAGGTAACAGCCGACGGCGAAAGCCCGAACTGGTCCCTTGAAACGCAGTTCCTCGAGGGTGATGAATATGCGCTGGAGTGGAAGATCGGTGATGACATTCATATTGCCTTTGACGAATTGAAGCATAAATGCCAGTGGGGAAAACTGCCGAGCGATAAAACTGTTTTCAAAGGGAAATATTCTGTATTTGACATGGATGGTTCAATTTTATTTAATAATATAGGGAAGACAATTATTATCAGCTTCAAGCCGGCGTTGATGGATCAACTCCCGAAGCTGGAATAGAAAACCTTGAATTTAGAACAGGAGTAAAGAATGAGTATTTTTGATAATTATAAAGGAATGAAAGTTTTTGCCGTTGTTATGCTTTTCTGCCTGTTTCTAATGCCCAGCCTTTATGCCGGTAAAATCAGAGTACCCGAGGGGACGCCGATCAAGGTCAAGTTCGACAAGGATATGAAAATCGATTCCGGGAAATTGACCAAAGGCATCCCTCTCTTGATCTATCTTGATGATCCTGTTATTATCGGCGGCCGGGTGGTTATCGATAAAGGGACACAGGGCAAGGCGGAAGTGCTTGAGGTAAAACCGGCCTCCAAACCGGGCAAGGGAGGCTACCTGAAAATCGGTTTTATCGAGCTCGAACCGTCCGGCGAGTTTAAAAGTGTCGAAGGCGGCACCATAAAGTTATCCGGCGAACTGGAGGCCAAGGGCAAGGGTAAAAAACTGCTTTCATTTCTGCTTGGTTTCGGACTGCTTATAAAAGGCGGACAGGCAAATATACCGGCTGACCGGGTATATGATGCTGTTATTGCCGAGACGGTCGATATGTCGAATGAATAGACTATAGAATATCCAAGATTTAAGGCCGGACTTTGATTCAATGTCCGGCCTTTTTTTGTGCGCGATTTGTGTAACAATATCTTATTTATGTTTGCCGATCATAATCTGATTTCTCAACAGTTCGATCATGATTGAATCCAGCGCCTTATTGGATAGACTGATTTCGTCCAGAGCTCCCATGAAATAATCGTTGGTTTCGCCGGAGAGCTGTCGGCCCATTTGAAGGGGATAGGTGTTGACGGTGGTAGCGGCGGTACCGTTCCCGGTCGTCCATACACCCGGCCTGACCTGGCCGTCGATCATCCACAACGCCGATGACGGATCTCCGTATTTGAATGAGATTGCCAGATGATGATAAGCGTTATCCCTCAGAATACCAGTTGTCTGATAAATATGGCCGGGCGGGGTACCGTACTCGAACATCAGGATATCATTGGCTGACGTAAATGATGATTGCATGCGGATCTGGTAATTGATATCTCCGTCGGGAACCCTCTTGCTGAAAAGCACGCCCCCGCTTTGATCGACATTGAAAAAGACATACATCGAAACTGTAATCTCGGCGTCGATATCCAGAAGATCATTATCGGGCACCTCGACATAATCGGAAAAGCCGTCAAATACTCTGGCATTGCCGTGATAACCGGTTTCGAGATATGTTCCAAAAGCGGTTCCGTTGAGCTTGTTCGGGGATGAATCATAGACGATATTTTGAAGCATGTCATCATCCATGCTCCAGTAAGCCACTGTCGAAAAAGACGGACGGTATATCTCCACCTGACTCCCGTCGAAATAAACCGAATCGGCCGGAATCGTTTCAAACGAAGTATTGGTCAAAGCGACATAATCAATAATAAAATCCTCGACCACTATCTCAGGTTCATAGGCATAAGACTTGAAATAAACCGTCGCCAGGGTCACATACCCCGAGTCATCGACAATCGACCCCACTTCATTGCTGCTTCCCACCATAAATGCAAACCCCGGCATACCTAATGGGGTATACTCGAGCCAGGCCAGATTGGTGAGAGAGGTATCGAGTTCGGCTCTCTCGAACGTCAGCCGCTCGTTATTATAAACGATATTGACTGTAACTGTATTAAGATGAATTATGTTGTAGATCTTGACATCGAGGCCGAAATCGGAGCCCTGTGGTATCTGCATAAAGCGCGGTGTCAGTTTTACCATTTGCACCTGAGGATACAGATTAATATTGATTATGACATCGGAATCGGTACCGACATCGGCTGTGGTCTCACCGTAGTAAATGAGGCGGCCATCGATATCGAAAGCCCGGAGCGCAAAGAGCCTGTCCACGCCCGGAGGTACAATGATCTCGCCCACCAGGTAACCCTCAAACAGCACCATAACCCCCTCAATCGGGGTACTGACCCCAGGACCGGTCACGGTCAGGATAAAATATTCCAATTGCTCCATCGATGCCAGGCCCATCCGGGAGGTGTCTATTTTGATCTGCAGTTGCTGTCCCGGCTGGGTAGCGGTTCCTTTTTCCGAGCAGCTTCCGATAAACAGCATGATTGTCATTAAAAAGATCAGGCCGGCAAGTCTACTGAGTTTGTTTGTTCTTTTCATAACTCCGGCCCTCCTTAAAATATCGCCGCAAGGCCAAGGGTTATCTGCAATCCGGTCAAATCGATATCGCCGTCATCGGCCGAGCCGAGAAAATATTTCAGGCCGATATCGAAATCGAATTTCTCGTTGAGCTTGCGGCCGTACAATCCGCCAAAACCGAATATAGTCGATTTTTTTATACCGGTTTCGCTGTCACCGATCAGGCGGAGGTCCACCGATGGTGCGACATACCAGCCGGGATCGGGGTGGTAGTTGAGATTACCGTTGACGAAAAACTCGTTACCGTAGAGTTTCTCTTCGCCGATAACACCGCCGGTCATGATATCGTACACGGTCGGTTTGAAGCGGTAAAGGTAACGAAAATTGCCGCCCAGGCTGTATTTCTCTTCGGTCAGGATAGTCCTGAGGCGGAAATCCATCTGTGCGCTGGCGTCGTAGGCATCGACATCATCGAGTTTATCCTTGCCGTACATGGTGAAGATGACATCGGCGTTAAAAGCCGTTTTTTCGAACGATTTGCCGACACTGATATTGATACTGGCAAAATCGCCCGGATCGTAACTGCCCTCGCCTTCATACGCGTCATAAGAACCGTTGTACTGGTACATAATCCCCGTTCCCCAGCGTGTCTCGCCGAGAATGGTCGCCGCGCCGAAAAGCAGATTGAAACCGAATCCTTCTCCCAGACGGCGCATCGGGAAGGATAAATAATTTTCCGACAGTAAATCGATCACGGCGCGTTCCTCGGAGGTATTAAGTTTTTTCTTTCCGACCGGAAGATTTATCCCGCCGCTTATCAGAAAATGATCTTCATAAAATGAATGATTAATCTGAAAACGGGCGTCGCTGAAGCCGGACAAAGTCGTGTCCGAATCGATCACCGACATCTTATTGGAAGCGTTGGCCATATAAAACTGCGCTTCCAGATTGTCCTTCAATGGTATAAAACCGCTGATCGGAAGGGCTATCTGGCCGATTGATATTTCCCCGCTGTCATCCTCGAGTTTCCAGTGGCTGTAAATCATCCGGGCATAACCGGCTCCCGGCTGATCATATATGATCTGACCATGAACCGAGGGGACAGCGACAGCCGCGACAAGCATCAGGATCACGAATATATATGTTTTATTGCGCATCGAGATCCCCCCTTATTATAACAAGGACACCCTCGCTGATCACCGGCGGCTTGTACGGCGACAAACCAAACCGGTCATAATCAACCTGGTTGCGAATAAATCCGCCATTGATCACGGTCGAACTCTGAACCGCGTCGAGTCCGGTGACCTCCAGTTCTTTGTCGCTTTCGGATGTGACCGAGGCTTCGAAACCATCGAATGATGTTTCTCCACCGCCCGCAGAGGGCGGGGCGAGTGCCTGAAGTTTACTGGCCGGCTGTGTGAAATTTTTATCATGTCCGGCCGCGGTCTGGAACTCCTGCCGGGCCGCTTCAGGCAGTCCGCGGCTCTGGTAATCGAGCCCACGGCAGTACGCCATGAAAGCCAAAAACGATTCGGTGGGAACCTCCTCGATAGCATCCCGCTCCTCTTTTGACAGTTCTATACCAAGACTATCGAGCACCTTGAACACGAAATCTTTTTGGACTGCGAAGAAGCTTTGTATAGTTCCTTCCGCCGAACCGGTCAGTCCGGTCGTACTGTCGACAATGTTGACAATCGCGCCATCGAGACGGATACCATCGCCGCCGGTTCCCAGCACTGTCCCGGTCACCACACGGCGGCTTCCGAGCAGACGTCCCACCCGGGGTGAATTTGATGGATCGGTGTATTGCGAAGAACTCAGATTAAGTTCACTCAGGATGGCATCGATTTTCATCCGATCGATCACTGTCAGCTCATGCACCTTCGAAAGGTCGGTGGCCGTGAATTCGGCCAGTCCCTTTGAAATCGGGGCCAGATCCTCAGGCAATTGCGATCCGTCGAAATC
>QNAH01000247.1 GCA_003641425.1 Candidatus Zixiibacteriota bacterium | reverse complement strand
GGGAAAAAAATATCGCGCCGATTATGAGGTGACGGGGACGATCTATGATGATGACGGTCGCCAGGTAACCGCCTTCAGTAATGAAAAGAGCATCACGGTGGCAACGTACGGCGCCACTGTTTCCCCCGGAGATTTCCGCATCAGCCAGATAGATCATTATCTCCCGCCGGGGAAATACAAGGTCGAGTTTCACCTGGTCGATAAAAATTCCGGCAATGACCTCAAAGCCACACTTAAGGCAGAGCTTATCAGATATGATAACCGCAATCCCCAGCTTTCAAGCATCGAACTGGTTCATGCGGTCGATACTGCCTTTGTCGATTCTGTCTTCCGAAAAGGAAACCTGACAATCATCCCGGCAGTGAGCAGACAGGTAAGTGGCGATATCAACGCCCGGCTGCTTTGCTATATCGAAGTTTATCAGGGGCACAGTAAGAAAAAAAATGTCGAGATCATAACCAAAATATTGGATGATAGACTCCGGACTGTTTACATCGATACACTGACATCAACATTCCCCAAATCGGGGGATATTATCAGGGAGGTCCGTCAGGTTGCCCTCGATAATATCGAGTCCGGCGATTATTCAATCGACATCGCCCTGCGTTCGCGGCGTGACAAAGTGGTCGATCGGATGCGGACCGACTTTTTCCTGTACTGGTCACCGGAAGCGATGATCCTGAATGATTTCAATACCGCCATTGCCCAGCTCAGGTATATCGCCGATCCGGGAGAAATCAAGGGCATGAAAAAGGCTGAAACGAATGAAGAAAGACTCTCCCTGTGGAATGATTTCTGGCTGGCCCGGGATCCTTCCCCGGGAACTCCGGAAAACGAGATAAAGGATACTTACTACCACCGTATCGCTTATGCCAATCGCAATTTCGGCGTCATGAAAAAGCCGGGCTGGAGTACCGATCGCGGCATGATATATATTGAGTACGGTGAACCGGATCAGGTCGAAGATTATCCGTTCGAATTGGATTCCAAGGCCTATCAAATATGGTACTATTATCATCACGGTGATCCCAGGAAATTTGTTTTTATCGATGAATGGGGTGATAATGATTTCAGATTGCTGTATCCATACGATGGC
This sequence comes from Candidatus Zixiibacteriota bacterium, assembly GCA_003641425.1. Classification (GTDB taxonomy): domain Bacteria; phylum Zixibacteria; class MSB-5A5; order GN15; family PGXB01; genus PGXB01. The sequence goes on along the minus strand of QNAH01000247.1, from coordinate 3,610 downwards.
AGGATCTGGTGATATTTAATAAATATGCAGCAGGATTGAAAATGAAAAAATCTGCAATAATATTAGTCATACCAATTACAATTTTAGCGTTTTTCACGCTTCTTCCCGCCTCCCTGACAGCAAAACCGATAAGCATCCAGGCCGGTGTCTGCGTTTATCCCGATCCCGAACTGGGTGAGAAGGTCTTTGTGGAATTTCCATTTGTGGTAAATCGAAATCAGTTCACTTTTCTGCCGAATGACAGTCTCGGCGATTTTCTGCTTGGAGCCGTTTTTGCCGAAATCATGTTGACCGACCTCGAGGACAGACCGGTGGATTCGGCCAGTATATATTTTCTGACGCGAGCCGCCGATTCTGTCGATGCCGCCAATAAGGAATCGCGCCTTTTTAATCAGCTGTTAATGGAAATAAAACCGGGTGTATATAAGGGAAAATTGACTGTTCTCGACGTGGTCAACAAGAACGAAGGTTCTTTTATATATGATCGCCTCGAGATCGAACCCGTTGTCACCGATCATCTGAATCTCAGCAGCATTCAATTCGCCCATAAAATTTCCAATGCCGGCCCCGGCGAAAACGCCGAAAGGTCGGGCAGAGTTAAAAGCGGCCGGGTCATCATACCCAACCCGATGGGATTGTACAAAGAAGGCGATTCCAATTTATATGTCTATTCGGAGCTCTATAACCTTGCCTATGATTCTTCGGCGCCGGATTCGTTCCTTATCAGCTATACCATTCTGGATGAGCAGAGTATGATCTATCATCAGTATGAAGATCTGCCGATGGCCAAACAGGGGACGTCCTCGGCTGTCAGCGACGCTCTGAATATCTCGGCCTTCGCGCCGGGTCGATATACTCTTCAACTGACCGCCACTGATATGGGCTCAGGCGAGGCGGATACCGCCGGCGGTTCATTTATAGTCTTTTCCCGGCAGGGGGAAACACCGGGTCTGGTCTCTTATCAGCATCGTTTCCCTTATGATTCCTGCGGGCTGGAAACCAAACAGCGGCTTGTAAAATACTTTCTGGCGCCTCAGGAAATGACCATGCTCAAGGGTTTAAATGATGTCGGCAAAATGCGTTTTATCGATCAGTATTTCAGTGACAAAGATCCCGATCCGGCTACCGAGATAAATGAATTCCTGAATGAGCTTTTTATTCGATATATATATGCCAACAAAAACTTTTCCAGCCTTCCGGGACAGGGTGACGGGTGGTCACGGGATCGTGGACGGATACTGATGCAGTACGGCAACTGGGATCAGCGTGACGAGGTCTTGACACCTGCCTACGGCAAACCGTATGAAATATGGAAATATTACAAACTGCAGGGGGGAGGCGTTATTTTTGTATTTCAGGATGTGGAAGGATACGGTGATTTTAAACTTGTACATTCCACCGCAACCGGAGAAGTATTCGACAGCGAATGGGATTATATCGTCAGGGGCAGTGATCCCAATTTGAACAGATAAAAAACCCGGCCATTCCCGGCCGGGTCTTTCATTTCCTGAAATTATTCGATTATTTTGAACTTTTCTTGGTAAGCTTACCGCCCGGCACCCGGATTGTCCTTTTAACCGGAACAGTGAAGCGGGTCTGCGCTTCATCCGAGACCTGAATAGTTATTGATTTCTGAAATTCCTCTGTAACGAATTCATCCAGAATTTCAATCTTACCGCTTTCTTTTTTACCCGCTTTGACCCGTTTAGGCATTTTCAGCTTGAACATATTCCGGGGCATATCGATCAGGCTGATTTCAAGATCCTGATCCGATACATTGGTAATATCGAATTCGAGAGTTCTTCGCTCGGCTTCACCGAATTGAGAAATGTCAAACTTGTACGGATAAATCACGATAGGATAAGTGGAATCCGGATTTGGAATCACCTCGGAGCTGATTTTCACATTAAATCTCTCCGGCCCGATATTGGTCGTGATTGACGGCCGTTTGGTCTGCCGTCCGCGATAAGTCCGTGTATTAAAAATTATTTCAAGCCTGGTGCTGTCACCGACAGCAAGCTCCTTCTTATCGAGAGGAGCCTTTGTGCATCCTCAGCCAGGGCGGACATTGACAATTTTCAGACTGTCCGTACCGGTCGAGTGGAGCCAGAAAACATGACTGATACTGGCGTGCTGCGGGACATAGCCGAAATCGAACTCCGCCTCAGGTATGGTCAATTTGGGCTGTGCAATCGCAACACTGCTGAAAACTGCAATCAGTGCCGCCAAAAGAAGTATTATAGTGATATTCCTCATATGGGTCCTCCAAATACTCCGAGCATTTTTATAGTCATACCGTTTTTTTGCAAGTTGTTATAATCTATAAATCTATATTATATTCCAAATCTGTCAAGACCCTTATTTTCTAGCTTATTCTTCAGGCCTGTATATCTTTCTTTTTATCGGCACCGAATACAAATGTTTTTCTGAATCTTCATCAATATATTCAAAAGTTATATACGTTTGGAATTCGTTTTTTATTCCATCTTCATTCAAAGTAATTTTTCCCCTGGCTGTGTCATTCGGGGGAACATACACCGGGAAATCCAATGTGTAGAATTTTTCATCGGCATACTTCAACTCAAGCGGGACGTTTTCTTCGGTATGGTTGATGATCTGAAACGGAAATTCAGTTATGACATTATCTCCAAACTGTGAGGTATTGATCGTATACGGCATCGCATATACAGGCCGATGATTTTGGGGATTGGCTAAAATAAAAGCTATTATCCTGATATAGAGCAGCTTGCGGCTTCCCAATTTATAAAAGTGAGGTCTCCATTCCCGGCGTCCCACGTATCCGGACGAGTGGAACTTAATCCGGGCGACAGCGCTGTCACCGGGGGGGATTACCATTTTGTCGATCTCTATTTGAATGCAGGGACAAAACGTATTTATTTTATCTATTTTTACCGCCTCATCGCCCGTGGACCGGAGAACAATAGTCCGGCAAAAATCGGCATTCTGAGGAACCTTTCCGAAATCGATCACGTCGTCGACTGTGGTTAACTCCTGGCGTGCAAAAATTGTCCCCGCCATTAGAAGACATATAATTACCAGAGAAATGGTTTTCCGCATAAGTCATTAACCTCTTTATATTTTTATTATAAATTTTAAATAATATATTTGTTCCATTAAAAAGGCAAGGGATTTTCCGTCATTAACCTCATATCCTGTTGATTTTTACATGTATTATACATATTTTGGTAAGATATTGGCGTATATGTGATAAACTACGGGCCGCAGACCATAAAACAAATCACCTGTGTTAATGAGTTTAATTGGGTCACGGCCAATAAAATTTGGATAAAACTAATTTTTCCCGGAGGATAATATGGATCCCAAAGCATTTCTGGATAAAAATAAACAGACAAGAATGGATGAACTCTTTGAATTTCTGAGATTTCCCTCGGTTTCGGCCAAAAGCGAGCATAAAAAGGATATTCTCGCCTGTGCCGAATGGCTTCGTGATCATATCAGTAAAAAAACGGGGATTGAATCCAAAGTCATGCCGACCGGAGGTCATCCGCTGGTTTATGGCGAGAAAATCAGCTCCCCCGACAAACTGACGGTTCTGTATTATGGTCACTATGATGTCCAGCCGCCCGAG
>QNAH01000246.1 GCA_003641425.1 Candidatus Zixiibacteriota bacterium | reverse complement strand
CGATTGTCGATCGCGGCGGGCGGTCGCTTAAATCTAAACGCGGGCGGCTGATGACATTCACCCGGATGGAACTGGGCTATTTTAAATCCGAGAAATCGGATATGAGTTATATATCCGAGGTGGACCCGCTGGAGAGTTTCGAATTTAAAAGCGACGGGACACTCGGGCGGCTGACATTCGCCTCGGCGGCGCTGGAGCTTCTGTATGACCTTCTGCCCAACGACGAGCCGCAGGAGGGGCTGTATCATCTGACAATCCAGTATTTGCGGTTGATCGACCGGATCCCCAAAAAGGGGGTGATACCGGTTTTTCTGGCCTATTTTTTGAAGCTTCTCTCCTATCTCGGTTACCGTCCCAACCTGGCCGGGTGTAACTCATGCGGAAAAGAAAAGGAAGCAACCATAGTCCCCAACGCCAACGGCGGCTATTACAATTTTTCGCCGGACCGTGGCGGGCTGGTATGTTCGACTTGCCAAATCGCTGGAGAATATTATATTAAGCTCCAATCCGGAAGGCTCGATAAGATATACAGCCTTCAAACCGCCTCGCTGGCCGAATCGGCGGCGATAAATTTGCGGCTCGACGAGGCCGAGGAGTTTCTGGAACTGCTGACAAATTTTATGCGTTTCCAGACAGAAGTCCGGGAATTAAACGCTCTTAAGTTTCTGGAGAAACTTAAAAAAACGAGTTTGAAAAAATTGTAGGTCGGGTTCCGCGGTATCCGGCACAACATAAAATCGAGAAAGTGACTATGGCGAAGAACAAGAAAAATGATAAGATGGATCGGCTGGTGTCGCTGTGCAAACGGCGCGGTTACATTTTCCAGTCATCGGAAATCTACGGCGGTCTTAACTCATGCTGGGATTACGGCCCCCTCGGGGCGGAACTGAAACGGAATATAAAGACCTCATGGTGGGAGGCGATGACCGCCCGCCGCGATGATATTGAGGGACTGGATGCGGCCATATTGATGCATCCGGCAGTGTGGAAAACCTCGGGGCATATCGACGAATTCACCGATCCGCTGGTGGACTGCAAGACCTGCAAGGCCCGATTCCGGGCCGAGGATCTGGCGGAAAACAAGAATCCAGAGCAATGCCCGGCCTGCGGCAACAAGACACTGACCGAGGCGCGGCAGTTCAACCTGATGTTCAAGACGTTCATGGGGCCGGTAGCCGACGACAGCGCCGCGGTGTATCTTCGCCCGGAGACAGCCCAGGGTATTTATGTCAACTTTCTCAATGTGAAGAATGCCTCCCGGCAGAAAATCCCGTTCGGGATCGCGCAGATCGGCAAGGCGTTCCGCAACGAAATCACGCCGGGTAATTTTATTTTCCGGACGCGCGAGTTCGAGCAGATGGAGATGCAGTATTTCATACATCCCTCCGAAGACGAGAAATGGTTCGAGTACTGGAAAGAGCAGAGATGGAACTGGTATATGGAGCTGGGTATCAACAAAGATAAGCTTCGCTGGCATGAGCACGGCCCGGATGATCTGGCGCATTATGCCAAAGCGGCTTATGATATCGAATATGAGTTCCCGTTCGGCTGGAAAGAGCTTGAGGGTGTGCACAACCGGACCGATTTCGACCTGTCGCGGCACCAGGAAGCGACCGGCAAGGATATGGGATATATCGACGAGCGGTTCAAGGAAAAATTTATGCCGTACATTATCGAGACCTCGGCGGGTTGCGATCGGACGTTATTGACTGTTCTTGTCGATGCGTACGTGGAGGATGATTCGCGCGGGGATAAATCGACCGTGCTGAGGCTTTCGCCGAAAGTGGCGCCTATCAAGGCGGCGGTCTTTCCGCTGGTGAAAAAGGACGGGATGCCGGAGATTGCCGAGAAGCTGTATCACGATCTCAAGAAACGTTTCAAGGTCTTCTATGACGCGGGCGGCTCGGTGGGTCGGCGTTATGCCCGGATGGACGAGGCCGGGACGCCGTTCTGTATCACGATCGACGGCCAGACAAAGGATGACGACACGGTGACGATCCGCGACCGCGACAGTATGGAGCAGACAAGGTATAAACTGGCGGAAGTGGCGGATTTTCTGGCTGAGAAGGTGGAGTAGGACGCCATTTATTGACACCTAAATGTGATAAACTAGGCGCGGGATATGGCCGATAAACAAAATAAGGCAAAAAACGTATATAATATGTGAGATTTTTCACATTTTAGAAGCAAAAATCCTTGACAGGTCATTAAATAAAGTATAATTATATGTATACTATTCTTCATTAGCTCGGCGGAAGGATGTTAAAAAATGACAGAAGAAGAGAGAGAATGCCAAGCCTTAGCGGAAGAAGCACGAGCGTGGGTTGCTTCGCCTGAAGGCAAAAAAGCGCTTTTAGATGCTTTAAAAGCCACAAACGAGGAAATTAAAGCTTTAAAAAAGGCTCGTGAGGTCGATCCAAAAGAGCTCGATAAGCCAATGACATTATAGAAAAGCATCAATGCAAACGCCTTTTGAGGTTTTACCTTATTCAATAGACGCTCTGAAAAGACTCCTCGCCAAGCAATCAAAACCGTCTATAATCGATAAAAAGCTACACAGCACCTATTTTGAAAATTACTTTGATGAGCTAAAAACCAAAGTGATTTTGGCCGAATATGACTACGTTGATCGCGACTTCCTTGAGGATTATTCCGGTTATTATGTAAGATGTTTTAAAAAATATGAGCGTAAATGCACCAGATTACATTTTTTCGGGACTGAATTTACCGAAACCGATTTTAAAAATATTTTAATGGGCGAAATATCGAATATTACGGTTGAGAAACTGCAAAATTCATATCAAGGTTTTTTGGTCATCAAACCATTGCCTGAAACAATTGTTGGCCGGACCTGCCTAAAAACATATGATGATGACAACGGGCGTAGAAGATACCCAACAGTTCATAAATATGAAACGAGTCTTTTTGGAATTCCTTTAAGTACTGAGTCATTGGCATTTCAGGAACAGGATCGGGTCGCTGCAGCATGTGCGACCAGTTCTCTTTGGTCTGCGTTTCATAGAACTGGCCGTATTTTTCATCACCACATACCATCGCCCGTAGAAATTACAAAACAAGCGACAACAATTCCTACAGAATTTGAGTCACGTTCTTTTCCGAGTAAACAATTAACAGGAACCCAGATGGTGCATGCCATAAGAACGGTTGGCTTAGAGCCTATGAGCCTAAAAGCAAATAATGAATCCGTTTTGAAAAATACATGTTATTCTTATCTTCGTGGCGGGATACCCATCGTTTTATGTGCATATATATGTGATATGACAACCACAGTGCCATTTATAATGGGTGGACATGCAGTCACAATCACGGGATATAGCTTGGGATTGCCAAAACCAATTCCCATTGGGGAAAATGGTTTACACTTACTCTCTTCTCGTATTGACGAATTGTATGTACACGATGATCAGGTGGGTCCTTTTGCCCGTATGAAATTTGATGGAATTACAATTAGTATGGATGGGCAAGAATATAACTCTCTACACACATCATGGAGGGGCGGAGAAGGCTTGGGTCCGATAGGTAGCGCAAGAGCAATACCATTTATAATTTACTTACCGCTTTATCATAAAATACGTATACCATATTCTGTAATTCATGATAATATGGCATTCCTAAATTCGATAATTGAGAAGCTAAGAAATGAAAATAAAATAAAATTGAATTCTTCATTAAATTATGACATTTACCTTACGAGCGTAAATTCTTTAAAAAAAGAAATTCTACAATCTTCCAGATTGTCAAAGGACAAAAAGCTTCATTGTCTTTTGGAAAAGATGCCACGATTTATTTGGCGAGTAACTGCCATTGAGGGAACAAATCCGGTTCTAGAGTTTTTATTTGACGCTACTGACATAGAGCAAGGGCCATTAATGCCTTGCATAGTCGAATATGATAAAAATTTCACTGCTGTAATGAGAGAAGTATCAAAAGAAATGGGTTTGCATCCTGAATATCAAGCATATCCAATATGGCCGATTATTGAATTTTTCTCCAAGTAAGTAAAATTCAGCGACTTTCTTTGCGTTAAAACCATAGTATAATAAACTCAATATCCATCGAATCTTCTATTAGATCGTATTTTAATTATGTATTCTTATTATAGTCTAAAAAGTTGTGGGAAGCATAAAAAGAAAAATGACTGTGAATAACCGGCCGTCGGAATTGGCGGCTAAGCTGGAGAAGCTCACAAATCGGCTGGCGGGGCTGGAAAATGCGTTGATCGCTTATTCGGGCGGGGTTGATTCGACCTTGCTTCTAAAGGTGGCGGCCGACGTGCTTGGAAAGAAACTTACCGCGGTGACGGCGCATTCCGAAGTAACACCGCCGCATGACTATGAGGAAGCGGTCATATTCGCCGAATCGCTCGGGGTGAATTATATCGTGATCAAAACCGACGAACTTCAGGACGCAAATTTTGTCTCCAATCCGCCGGACCGGTGCTATCATTGCAAGAGTATGCTTTTTAAGAGACTGTCGGAAATCGCCCGTGAGAAAAAAATCAAATGGCTTCTTGACGGATCCAATTTCGATGATATCACCGATTATCGCCCCGGTTCAAGAGCGGCCAAAGAGTTCGGCGTGATTAGCCCGCTTAAAGAGGCCGGGCTGACAAAAGACGAGATTCGGGCGCTGTCGAAAGAGATGAGTCTTCCCACCTGGGATAAGGCGGCCTCGCCCTGTCTGGCTTCGCGGGTGCCGTATGG
>QNAH01000245.1 GCA_003641425.1 Candidatus Zixiibacteriota bacterium | reverse complement strand
TACCGGTCTTCTTATCATTCGCGCCTATCATAAAGACAAAGGAAATATCAGAAAGAAAATACTGATACCGGATTCGGGCCACGGGACCAACCCGGCCTCGGTCGTTCTGGCCGGATACGAAGTGGTTCAGATCAAATCGAATGAGGCCGGTATTATCGATCCCGAGGATATCCGAGCGGTCGCAGATGAAGAAGTGGCCGGGATGATGCTGACCAATCCGAATACGGTCGGTCTGTTTGAATCCAATATCGAGGAAATCGCAAAGATATTGCATGATGTCGGGGCACTTCTTTATATGGACGGGGCCAACCTCAATGCCCAGCTGGGGATTTATCAGCCGGGCAAGATCGGATTCGATATCCTGCATTTCAACCTGCACAAGACCTTTTCGACGCCGCATGGCGGCGGCGGACCGGGCGCCGGTGCGGTCGCGGTTACAAAAGAGTTAGGGCAGTTTTTGCCGGTCCCGATGGTGACCAAAATCGACGGTAAGTTATCGCTTGATTATGACCGACCGAAATCGATCGGCCGGATGCATACTTTTTACGGTAATTTTGCCAACGATGTCCGTGCGTATGCCTACATTCGGATACTCGGGGCATCGGGTCTGCGAGCGGTGTCGGAAAATGCGATATTAAACGCCAATTACCTTCGGGCATTGCTCAAAGATGAGTTTGATATGCCGTATGAGACAACATGTCAACATGAATTTGTCCTGTCCTGCAATCGCCAGAAGAAAAAGGGTGTCAAGGCGCTCGATATTGCCAAGAGGCTGTTGGATTACGGATTTCACGCGCCAACAGTCTATTTCCCGCTGATTGTCCCGGAGGCGTTCATGATCGAACCGACCGAGACCGAATCGAGGGAAACACTGGAGAAATTTGCGGAGACGCTGATAGCCATATCCAAAGAGGCTGAAACCAATCCGGAGAAACTTCATCATGCGCCGTACAATACCCCGGTCAGGCGTCTAAATGAAGCCAAAGCGGCTCGAGAACTGGATGTCAGCTACAAAGGTTAGATTATATTTGGCTTGATTATTGCCGCCGATGGTGTTATTAAGCCATCGGCGGTTTTTTTATGATTCGATTTAAAGATGTCACATACGCATATCCCAACAGCACGACCGTTCTGAATAATGTTGATCTTCATATAGGGCGAGGCGAGCGGTTGGCCATTGTCGGCGACAACGGTTCGGGTAAGACTACCCTGGCGCTTCTTATAAATGGAGTTCTCAGGGTATCGTCGGGCAGCATTTCGGTCAATGGTCTGGATCCATCCAGAAACGAAGACAATCTTAAGCTCAAGCATAAAGTCGGATTGGTTTTTCAAAATCCGGATAATCAGCTGGTTTCGACCACGGTCGAGAGGGAGGTGGCCTTTTCGCTTGAGAATATGAATGTCGCTTTTGATGATATGCAAAATCGGGTGGACAGAATGCTGGATTTTTTTGGATTGAATAAATTCCGAAAGAAGCTAACCTCGGACCTGTCGGGCGGAGAGAAACAACGACTGGCTCTGGCGGCGGTGATGGTTGCCGAGCCGGATATATTAATTCTCGACGAGCCGGGATCGTATCTCGATCAGACGGGGAAGAATCTTCTCAATAAGGCGGTCGATCACCTTCTGGCTGACAAGCCGGATTTGACAGTATTGAGAATCACGCAATATTCTGATGAAGCCGCACTGTATAATCGGCTTCTGGTGTTCAGGGATGGTAGAATTGCCGCCGACGGCAATCCCGATGATATTTTCAGGAAAGCCGACCGGCGGGAATCTATCGGGGTGAGTATCCCGCTAAAATATAGAATTGATCGGAAAAGCGATACAGATGCAGAATCTCAGGGAGAATACAAGACACCCGAAAAAGGATCGAGCGATCGCCTGGCGATAGAGCTGGACTCTGTATCATTTAGCTATAATGATGGTAATAATAATATGTTATTTGATAAACTTAAACTAAGACTTGAATCAGGAAGAGTGTATGGATTGGTCGGTCCATCGGGAAGCGGCAAGACGACGCTGGTTCAATTGATGGCGGGACTGTTGAAGCCTGATTCCGGCAAAGTCAACTATGAGGGATTCGAAGCGGAGCCGGGGCGAATGGCGGTTTCATTCCAACAGCCGGAGCGGCAGTTTTTCCTTGATACGGTCGAGGCGGAGATCCGGTTCGGGGCCGAGAATCTGGAACTGCCGGAAATCGAGAGTATTGCCGAGCGCTGTTATTATCTGACCGGGTTGGACAGGGAGATATATTCAGGGCGCAATCCATTTTCGCTTTCGGGCGGCGAGAAAAGAAAGCTTGCATTCGGGACAATTCTTTCATTGCAACCCTCATTTATTTTTTTTGACGAGCCCACCTGCGGGCTTGACTGGCCGGGTGTAATAAAGTTTAGGCGGCTTGTCGGGCAGCTCAGGGAGGGGGGGATCGGGATAGTCATTATATCTCATTTCGGAGATGTTATTCTCAATCTAGCAGATGAGGTGATTGTCCTGAAGAACGGCAGAATCGATATGATAAAGAGCCGGGAAGATTTTTTTATGGGATATGACTATTCAGAGTACCTTTCGACTCCGGATTTGCTGGCCTATCAATTGGAGAATATGGGAGAAGTCAAATATTTGAGTGAAGCCGAATTATTGAGTAACAAGTATGATAGTAGGTAAGACAACTACTTGCAATAAGATAGCGAGAGTAGATAATAAATTACTTCAGGTGCATAATTAAGTCTTGACCATATTTCATTAATTCTTATAATCATACAAACGTAACCTTTTAAGGCCGTCCGGCGAGGCGGCAAAAGGAACCATGAATCTGACATTTTTTAGACATATCCCGCAATATACAGTAGACACGTTTTTTCTTTAGTAACACGGAAGTGACTACAAATACATATATGCATTTAATAAGGAGGCACATTGCCAAGAAAAAAAGAAGAAGTCCTGCTTGATGCCCAGAAAATCACTCGTGCCACGACAAGAATTGCTCATGAGATTCTGGAAAAAAACAGCGGTGCGGAGAATCTGGTCATAATCGGCATTCTCAGGAGGGGGGCCGATCTGGCCAAACGGATTGCCGAAAGGATCAAGCAGATCGAGGGTGTTGAAGTTCCGGTGGGACTGCTGGATATCAATCTTTATCGCGATGATTTTCACTCCCGGCTCGATCAGCCAATTGTCCAGCGTACAGAAATACTGTTCGATGTTGTAGATCGCAATGTGATACTGGTAGATGATGTTCTGTTCACCGGGCGGACAATAAGGGCGGCACTGGACGCCATCATCGATTTCGGGCGGCCGCGCTCAATCCAGCTTGCGGTTCTTATCGATCGCGGGCACCGCGAATTGCCTATCAGGCCGGATTATGTCGGCAAGAATATTCCCACGTCCAAGGAGGACCGGGTTCTTGTGCGGCTGGAGGAACGCGATAATTGTGAAGAGGTGATTATCGAGATCGCCGGGCTGAAAAGGAAGACAGCCAGATCCGGCGGCAGGGCAAGCGGCAAGGGGGGGAAAAAGAAATGAAATTGAAATCAAGACATCTGCTGGGACTGGAGGGAATGGCGGGCGACGAGTTGAAGCTTATTCTTGATACAGCCGAGTCGTTTCGAGAGATAATCGAACGGCCCATCAAGAAAGTCCCGACTCTTCGCGGTATGACGGTGTTAAACCTCTTTTATGAACCCTCGACAAGGACCAGAATCTCGTTCGAACTGGCAGAGAAACGTCTTTCGGCCGACACCATCAATTTTTCCAAATCGATGTCATCGGTAACCAAAGGGGAGACGCTCAAAGATACGGTCCAGAATATTGAAGCCTTGAAAATAAACATGATAGTCATCAGGCATTCATCCTCAGGTGTTCCCTACTATTTGACCCAGTGTACCGATTCCAATATTATCAATGCCGGTGACGGGCGGCATGAGCACCCAACCCAGGCGCTTCTGGATATGTTCACGATACGCCGGAAATATGGAAGACTGGATGGTCTCAGGGTGGTTCTGATCGGCGATATCAAACACAGCCGGGTGGTTAGGTCCAATATCTGGGGGTTGAAAGCGATGGGCGCCTCGGTGGCGGTGTGCGGGCCATCGACACTACTTCCGTACGAAGTCGAGAAATTTGGTGTAGATATTTACACCGATCTCGATAAGGCCATGGACGGGGCCGATGTGGTCAATATCATGCGAATTCAGCTTGAACGCCAGCAGGCCGGGCTGTTTCCTTCGATGCGGGAATATACTAATCTATTTGGTGTAACCAGAGACAGGCTTAGACTGCTTAACAAAAATTACACAATCATGCACCCGGGCCCGATCAATCGCGGGGTCGAAGTCACCTCGGATGTGGCCGACAGCAAATCATCGGTGATACTTGAGCAGGTCACCAACGGCCAGGCGGTCAGAATGGCAATCCTGTATCTCTTATCAGGCAAGAAACGGGAGGAGGGGGAATAAGATGAAAAAACCGAAATACGATTTAGTTATTAAGAGTGGCCGCGTAATCGATCCAGCATTTGGTTTTGGCAAGGAAGCCGATGTTTTTGTCAAGGAAGGAAGAATTGCAAAGATTGCCCGAGAGTCAAAAGTAACGCTTAAAGAAATCTCCTCTTTGCCGGAAGAAAATATAATCGACGCCTCCGGCAAGATAGTTTGTCCGGGGCTGATAGATATGCATGTGCATTTCCGGGAACCGGGTTTCGAGGGCAAGGAGACGATTATCACCGGTT
>QNAH01000244.1 GCA_003641425.1 Candidatus Zixiibacteriota bacterium | reverse complement strand
TTATCCATGATTTGAAATGGATTTCGAGCCGGCCATTCAGCCGAGACAAAGGAGAGTCTTGTAATGCCGAATTTGAAGACTGGTCGTCAGGCTAAAATCGCGGCCCGTACTATAAAAAATATGATTATCGGGAAACCGATCACGGTTTCTTTTGAAGTTACATATAATTGCAACGCCGATTGCAAGCATTGCGACCTGGGGATCAACAATAAAATCGATGAACCGCACATGGGTCCGGAAATATTTGCGGGACGGATCGAGGAGCTTCGACCGGCGGTGGCGCAGATTTCGGGCGGCGAACCGCTTATAAGAAAAGATATATTCGATATTGTCCGGGCCATGCGTGAGAAGGACGAGGTAGCAGTCTTTGTTATCACCACTAATGTCCAGATCCTTAATGAGGAACGTTATTTTAGACTTCGCGAGGCCGGTATTGATCAATATTCATGGTCGCTCGATTATCCGGATGAAAGACACAATGAGTTCAGGAGGCTTCACAAGAATTTCGAGCATATTCGCGATTTGGCTCAAAGGCTTTCCAAACACGGCAATAATGATATCCTGCTTGCCTGCGTTGTCCAGAGCGATAATTTTCGCGATTTACCGCGAATGGCGGAGTTGGCCGCCGATTGGGGAGTGGGGGTAAATTTCAGCACCTACAATTGTATGCGGACGGGGGATGAGGGGTACCTTTTCAAGGATAAGGATAAACTTGAAGAACTCCGCCGGGTGGTCGACCGCCTGGTTAAGATGCAGGACGAGGGGTATCCGATAATAACCTCGGAATGGACACTCCGCGAGATGATAAAATTCTTCGAAAGCGGGAAGCATATTAACTGCCAGGCGGGCAAGAGGTTTTTGATAGCGAATCCGTGGGGCAAATTGACACCGTGCGGGATGTTTCGGGATCATTATGATTCGCAGGAAGATCTGAAAAAGCGATTTTCGGCGCACAATCAATGTGACAAGTGTTTTACGGCGATCCGCGCCAATTCGGAGAAAACGCCGTACCGGATGTTATGCGATGCCTTGCGGGTGGTCAGTAAAAAATAAGGATTTATAAGATAATTTCAATAGTCCAGGTTTATATCCGGCTCAACGAGGGGGCGGATTATTATTTATTTTTTAGAATGTGCGGCCAGGGTTATCAGGTATTTCCGTTATGACTGATAGAATTTGGGTGCTGTGGGATTTTAATTTTAATTGACAAGCGCGTGAAATATTATATATTCCGCCTGCTGAAGAATGCGCCCATAGCTCAATTGGATAGAGCGTCTGGCTACGGACCAGAAGGTTGGGGGTTCGAGTCCTCCTGGGCGTATATTTTTTTGTTTTTTATTGATTTATTCCTGAAAAATCAGATTTAACCAGTCTGCGGGCAGTGACTGTCTCTTTTTGGCCAATAGATGTCGATATAATCTAACCCATCTCGACGGTAAATTTTTCAAGCTGGGAGGATGATCCGACCAGCACCAGGATGTCCTTCGAGCCGATTATGGCGTCGGGCGGAGGATTTATTTTCATCTGCTGACCAGCTTTTTTTATACCGATTACCGTAACGCCGTAGTCGGCCTTTATTTTGGAATCTATCAGGCTTTTGCCGGTAAGCCGGCTGTTTTCCGGGACGGAGACTTCCTCGATTCCGATTTCGGACCCGCCCATGGCGGTCATCTGCATGAAATCGACAACGTTGGGTCTCAGGGAAGCGGTTGCCATGCGCATACCGCCGAGAATATGCGGTGAGACGACATAATTGGCACCGGCTCTTTTCAGTTTCTTTTCGCCGGCGGGATTATCAGCCCGGCAGATAATATGCAGATCGGCGTTCATGTGGCGCGCGGTAAGGGCCAGGTAGACATTGTCTGATTCTTCTGGCAAAGTTGAAACCAGCACTTTGGCTTTTTCCACTCCGGCCGTCAAAAGGATATCATCTTCAATAGCCGGTCCTTCCACGTAGAGAATTCCTTCAGCGTCGAGCTGGTTAAGGGCGGCGTTATCTTTTTCAATGACAATGAAGGGCACTTTGCGCCGCATGAATGCCTCGGCGACCTGGCGGCCGACGCGCCCGAAGCCGGCTATAATATAATGATTTGAGAGCTTTTTTATTTTTGTCTGCATTTTTTTTCTCCCCATAATTTTTCGGAGTTCGCCCTCCAGCACAAACTGGCCCAGCGCCGAGGCCGATAGTGCCACAGTCGCCAGCGAAAAGACAATGATAATCATAATAAAAATTCTGCCGCTGTGCGAGAGTTCCTTTACTTCTCCGAAACCGACGGTGGAAATGGTTATTATCGTCATATAAAGAGCATCGATGATATCCAGATTTTCCAGAATGGACAGTCCGATTGTCCCGCCCAGAAGAATCGTAGTGAGTATCAGGGACGATAATAAAAGTTTGCGAGTCGGAGTTAATCCATCGTGCGCCATGGGTAAAATAATATCTGTAAGGTCTTTGAGATTCAACAAAAAAACTTCAATTAATGCCGGAAAAAATCACCGGCGGGGGTTGTCATAAAGGCATCCGGAATATATATTGATCCGACTGAATTATTAAGGTCGCAGATGACTACAGGCAATTACTATATAACGGCCAAAGGCGACCCATACTACAACATGGCCCTCGATGAGTGGGCCTTCAAGCGGGTTCTTGACGGCGGTTCGGCGGTGCTTCGCCTCTACAGTTGGAATCGGGGGGCTGTCACATTTGGTTTTAATCAAAAAATAGAAAGAGCGGTCGATCGGGCACGGTTGAAAAACGGTACGCCGGTAATTAGGCGGATCACCGGGGGGCGGGCCATATATCATGATTCTTCCGAGGTGACTTTCGGACTGGCCCTGAATATGACCGTACTTCCCAAGCATCAACGTTCGCTGGCGGCGACCAACACTCTGATTTCCAGTGCCCAGGTGGATATCCTTGCCCGGCTTGGATATACCGCAGATTGGCTGGATCACTCTGATCGCAATTTTATAAGCGGAGTAAAGGGGCGGATGAAATCATGTTTCGGTTCGGTATCGAAATATGAGGTGGTCGGTGGTTTTAACAAGATTGCGGGTGGAGCGCAGCGTCGTATTGGCGATTGTCTGATACATCAGGGTTCGATTAAGATAAATGGAGTCAGCGCCTGCGAAGCGATCGGTCAGGAGGCCAGTCCACCGCAAAGGGATGCGGAATCGGCTCAAAATCTGGGCGGAAATTATACTATTGATCACTTTACCCCGATATTCGGAGCGATTTTTGGTGCAAAATTGGGGATTTCGTTCGAGCGATCGGATTTTTTGCCGGACGAGGTGAAAGAAATCGAAAAAATCAGGGTAGACTTGATAAAAAATTGTCTTGAAAAGCGATGAATTATTTAAACGGAATGGTCGGGGAACAAGTCTTTTGATTAAGCGGGAATAGACCATTATTATTGGGGGAAAATGGAAAAAATCGCTTGACTTACAGGCACATGATGAGCTATGTTATACGACTGTAACCGGGATTTTACTTTTATCGGAGGAGTAAGGTAAGTTATAAAAAGGTAAAGGTTTGCGTTAGCAGACACCTCACATTCTGCCGCCTTTTTGTCAGGTTTCAATAAAATAGTTAATAAATACAATGGTTTTGAAAAAGATCAAACAAATATATGAGGAGGAATGGGTAATGACGGGAATGCTCAGGAAAGCATTGCTTTTCGCGTCTATTATTGCCTTGCTGATGATGTTTGCTTCTCTTGCCCTTGCCGGTACCACCGGTAAAATCAAGGGGCGGGTAATTGATAAGATAACCGGCGAACCGGTCCTCGGTGCATCAGTCATGCTTGTCGGCACGACACAGGGTGCAGTGACTGATGCTGACGGCAAGTTTATGATACAGCTTGTTCCGCCGGGCGAGTACGTCTTGAAAGTCACCTCGATTTCTTACACCTCGGTAGAAGTCGATGGCGTTGTAGTTTCAACCGACCGAACCACCGAGCAGGATGTCACGCTTGAGAGCGCGGTTGAAGATCTTAACAGGATTATCAAAGTTACGGCCGACAGAGATATTATTGATCGTTATGTCGTCACCAGTGAAGTAAAAATGAGTAAAGACGAGATCAAGGCCATGCCGGTCCAGAATGTCGATCAGCTTTTGAAGCAGACGGCTGGTGTTGTGACCACTTCCGAGGGTGAAATCATCATCCGCGGCGGCCGTGCCGGTGAGGTTGCTTACATTGTTGACGGTGTGAACATCGGCGATCCGCTGGGCGGTTATGGTCCGCTCAGTCTCGGTCTCTCTCTGACGTCCGGTTCAATCCAGGAGATCAGTATTATTAAAGACGGTTTTGACCCTGAATATGGTAATGCCCTTTCCGGTATAGTCAAGATCACGACACAGACCGGCTCCCCGGACAAGACGAATGTGACGCTGCAGTATATTACTGATGATTTCGGAAATGAAACACTCAACGAATATTCGGAAAATTACGACAACATATATTTCACGATCAGCGGTCCCGATCCGATTTTAAAGAACCGCATCCTGCCGGCTCTCGGTCTGAATTTCCTTGAAGACAAGGAAGTCACGTATTTCATGTTTGCCGAGATGACCAAGACGGGATCGCCATGGAATTACGACAATTATTCGTCACCGACGACAGCATTGAATTATGACAATTTCAACCTTCTCGGTTTCGATTTGCCGGAACGTCAGCAGAACAAATACAACCTGACGGCCAACTTGCTTATGAAGCCGATGAACAATATGAAGATGATATTTTCATTCAAGTCATATTTTTCCCGATATATA
>QNAH01000243.1 GCA_003641425.1 Candidatus Zixiibacteriota bacterium | reverse complement strand
GATGTGCGCGGGTTTGCTGTCAAGTTCTATACCGAGGAAGGGAACTGGGACCTGGTCGGAAACAATACGCCCGTGTTCTTCATCCGCGATCCATACAAATTCCCGGATTTCATCCATACCCAGAAACGCGATCCCAAAACCAACCTGCGCAATAACACCGCCATGTGGGATTTCTGGTCACTTTCTCCCGAAAGCATGCATCAGGTAACCATTCTTTTCTCCGACCGGGGACTCCCGCGCAGCTACCGTCATGTAAATGGCTACGGCAGTCATACCTACAGCTTTATCAATGCGAAGAATGAACGCTTCTGGGTGAAGTTCCATTTCAAGACGGCGCAGGGCATAAAAAATATGACTGAAAAGGAAGCGGCCAAAATCATCGCCGAGGACCGCGAGAGTCATCAGCGCGATCTGTTCGAAGCGATCGAAAAAGGCAAATTCCCCAGGTGGAATGTCAAAGTGCAGATCATGACCGAGGAGGAGGCCAAAAAAACCGGCTACAATCCGTTCGACCTGACCAAGGTCTGGCCGCACGGCGAATTCCCGCTGATCGATGTCGGTGTTTTGGAACTCAACCGCAACCCGGAAAACTACTTTGCCGAGGTGGAACAATCCGCTTTTTCACCGGCCAATATGGTTCCGGGAATAAGCCACAGCCCTGACAAGATGCTTCAGTTCCGCATCTTCTCCTACGCCGATGCCCATCGCTATCGGCTGGGCGTAAATTATGAAGATTTGCCGGTGAATAAACCAAAGGCCGCAGTCCATAACTACCACAAAGACGGGTCGATGCGATTCAATGATAATTCCGGCGGTGCCGTTAACTACGAGCCGAACAGTTTTGACGGTCCGGTAGAAAATCCGAAATTTAAAGAGCCACCTCTTAAAATCGATGGTGACGCCGACCGTTATGACCATCGTGAAGGAAACGATGACTATACTCAAGCGGGGAACCTGTATCGATTAATGCCTGCCAATGAAAGAAATCGTTTGCATTATGCCATTGCCGGAGCCATGGCGGGTGTTCCGAAAAGGATCATTGAAAGGCAGTTGAAGCATTTCGAGAAAGCCGACCCGGCCTATGCCAGGGGTGTCAAAAAAGCCCTTGGCTGGAAATAAGGAACATTGAGTGATTTAATTTTACTGAAAAAAAGCCCCGTTTCCGGGGCTTTTTTTGTCAGGTCATCGAAAGAAATTTATCATTTAACGAAGAGATTGTTGCGTTTCGCTCTCATCAGGCACAAGTCTGATTCCCGGAATATGTTTGCCCGCCGCCGTGGGCGGCTCGGTTATATCCCAGTTACGAACATCGGCCGGATCGCCGCCGGTATAAATCACCCGCCAGTAAAACTCAAGGGGATAGTACCCCGACCAGTCGGGCGCCCAATAGTCGATATATCCATATATGTCATAAACATCCGATGACTGCTTGGTCAGACCAAGCTGGAACGACGAAAGGTAAAATATCCATCCGTCGGTATAACCGAACTGTTCATATATGAATTCCAGGACCAGCGGATCGGAATAATAGTGCAGGGCTGCGACAGCAAGATATTCATTGGGATTACATTGAATCGTTAAAACCGTATCGACTATTATGGTTGTATCATAGTGATTCTGAACCGTCACGACAGTGTCATAAATATATTCCACCTGGATCACCGTGTCGCTTATCGTAACCGTATCGACAATATAGACTGTGACAGAATCGTTGCTGACAACAGTATCAACCTGAAAAACCGTGTCGGGAGGTAACTGCACATATTCGACATCGTGTATATATTCGGTTGACTCGACAATTTTCTCTTTTTCACAACCGCCCGTACCCAAAAGTAATGCAAGAAATATGATTAATACTGTGCCGGCAATTTTCCTTTTCATAATATCTCCTTATGGCAGAAGGCGTTTCCACTATACGTTTGCGCAAAAGACCTGCCAACCCGATCCGAATTACAGCCGAATTCGTATCTGATAGTCCGATAATAAGTTGCGTCGAATCCGCTTCGCCCCCCCGACCATCCGGCATTGATAATTAATTGCATATAGACAGCAAATCGATATTAGAAATCACAGGGGAATCACCGTGATAATTAATCATCCGGTGCAACTTTCTGATACAGATCCAGTCTGATGATTTAAAGTAAACTTAAAATGGATAAAATTCCTGAGATGCCATGATAAAAATGATTAACTGCAAAACCCCTGTTAGTAACAATTTGTATAATCGCTATACTCGCGCCATTCTGCCTGGCCGCTAAAGGCGACGATGATCGATCCGCAAGACTTATCTCCGAACACTTGCGAGCTGTTGCTTAACCGGAACGATTTTCTACCGTCAATTACATAAGAAAACATTGACAAAATGAAATTAAAGTTCTATTCTTGAGTCTTACTATTTATAATGGTTTAATATCTTTACTTATATATTATGTCAATAACAGCCGGTTTATCATATAAAAGCAAAGCAGGACTTCGATGCAGATAATATGTGTCTCTCGCGGCAGTCAGAGCCAGGGTGAAAATTTCGCCAAAAAGCTCGCTTCCAATCTGGGTTATGAATGCATTAGCCGGGAGCAGATTTTGGAAGAGGCAACGCGTCGCAAAATTCCGATTGGCAAAGTGGAAACTGCCATCGTCAAACCCCATCGGTCATCCGAAAAACTGGCGCGATATCTGGTGCGCTTCAAGGCTCTGGCCACAACAATTATTTGTGAAAAAGCGCTCAAAAATAATATTGTATACCATGGACGAACAGGACATCTCCTTCTGCAGGGAGTGGATAATATTCTCCGGTTAAGAATAGTGACTGATATAGAACATCGTATTGGGTATGTCGTTTCGAAATTTGGATTGTCCCGGGAAAAGGCAAAACACTATATAGAACAAATAGAAGAAGACCGAAGAAGATGGGTTAAAAAGTTTTATAATGTTGACTGGGATGTTTTTACATTATATGATTTTGTGATCAATCTCAGCCAGATGGGTGTTGACAATGCCGCGTCTTCGATTTGCCAATTTACTCAATTACCGGAATTCCAATTAACACCCGCTTCCCGAAATTCTCTCGAAGATCTATACTTGGCCTCCAGGGCTCATCTTCTTCTGACCGATGATCCAAGAACGGCTCATCTGGATCTCAAAGTCCGGGCGGATAGAGGAAATATTCTTGTAACCTATTTGTACCAACATGCCAAGTACGTCCCATCTATTTCTGAGGTTCTAAGAAATTTGGAGGATGTTAAGGAAATAGTCTGCACTCAAGCTCAAACCAGTATACTTTGGATACAGGAATCTTTCAAGGTCGATGATGCTTCCTACCGAGAAGTTCTCTCCCTGGCAAATAGATGGAATGCCGCGGTGGAACTTTTAAAACTGGTGCCAATGCAAGAAGGAGAGTGCATTTCGCTGGCGGATGAACAGCCGGTTGAAAGGGCGGAGCCCTGGCCCGATGCAGGGATTATAGAATCAGAAGATAAAGAAGACAATATCCCCGAGGACATTTCCAAAATCTATGAAAGACTGTTAAACGATGGTAAAGCCGGGGGTAGACGATTGGTCTCCTGTTCTCAAAAAGCTCTTCTCAACGCCATTGGGTATTCGGCAAATTATCGGATGATTATAATGGACAATGTTTTCCTGCAAAAGGGAGAAGCCATTCGAAAACGTCTTCGCCAGGAATGGTCAAATTACATTTCGGATTCCAGTAAGTCACCGGTTGTTGCCTTGGATGAAATTATATCTCAATATCGCTTCGGTTTCAGTCAATATCTTCGAATGGCGGCGGCCGCATTATTAACGGCGCTTGTGATAATTATGATATTTAAATTTGATAATCAAATTATCACCTTTTTATCAAGAGAAGGCCCGAAGTGGAGGATCCTCAGCACTTCTATAATAGTTATTTTTGTACCGCTCTTTGCTTTTGTTTATAGTACTTTTACCGGGTTGCTTTTGAAACTTTTTAGGTTTGATTGATTTATTGGATTTGTTTCTGGAAGGTAAATTATGAGTGAACTATTTATACATTTCTCGACAGCCGGTTGTTTGCAGGTTGTCTTGCTCGGGTTTATCGGTGGTGTTCTTAGCGGATTTATTGGCAGCGGTGGGGCATTTTTTATGACTCCCGGTATGATGAATCTTGGTGTTCAGGGAGTTGTCGCTGTGGGTTCCAATATCACTCACAAATTCGGTAAAGCTATGGTTGGATCAAGAAAACATGGGCAGATGGGCCATGTGGATAAAAAGTTGGGTATATTTATGCTCATTACAGCCCTTATAGGAATCAGATTGGCGGTTTTCATTTCCACCTATCTATTTGAGTCAAAGGGAGGCGAAGGTGAAACCGGTGCCGCCGCCAATTTATATATCAGTATAGTATTCATTTCAATTCTTTTCGTGGTAGCTATCTCGATGTTACGTGATATCCTATCAAAAAAATCTGAATTAGATGAAGGGCCGTCAAAAAAACTAGTCAATTACTTCTCCAGACTCAGACTTTTTCCGATGATCAATTTCCCGATTGCTGATGTTAGAATCTCTTTGTGGGTTCTGATGATCGTGGGACTTGCTACAGGCTATTTGGCCGGAACTATTGGTGTGGGGGGCTTTATCGGCGTACCGGCCATGATTT
The DNA here is from genome assembly GCA_003641425.1 of Candidatus Zixiibacteriota bacterium. Classification (GTDB taxonomy): domain Bacteria; phylum Zixibacteria; class MSB-5A5; order GN15; family PGXB01; genus PGXB01. The sequence continues at coordinate 144 of QNAH01000243.1, read as the reverse complement.
ACATCTTTGGCGTTCCTACTGCTGTTGCCACCGGAACGGAGTTGTTTTTGGCTCAATTTATGGGCGCTTTTGGTGCCATAAATTATGCGCTGAAGGGCTTCGTCGATATACGCCTTGTGGCCCTGCTCTACCTGGGTTCATTAT
>QNAH01000242.1 GCA_003641425.1 Candidatus Zixiibacteriota bacterium | reverse complement strand
TTTGCTAATACTACAGGTTAGTGTCTGGTGCTTTCTGTTGTTAGGACGTCAAAGCAAGCTCATAACCCGAAGATCAGGGGTTCATATCCGCGCCCCACTACTAAATTTGAAGGCTTTGGAAATGAGGTTTTTTTGTATCGGAGTAAAAAAAACGTTTACCTGACAGTGCCTTGCATCTGCGATCATGCGAAAAAGGGTGCAGATGCTAATAGATCATCGAGCCAGATGTCCGCCAGGATATGGCATCTGGACTGAAAGCATTTTTGCTTCTCAGCCAATTGTATTTTTTATTGTCTTAAGCAGTTCATCTTTGTCGATCGGTTTATCAAAGACTGCCACAGGTTTTTTTATGGCCAAGTGGCGTCCGGCAATACCGCTGATGACGATAACGGGAATATCCTTAAACCGGCTGTCATGGTGCATCTTACGGTAGAAGCTGGTGCCGGTATCTTTCGGCATCTGCAGGTCGAGAGTGATGAGATCGGGCTTGCTTTCGACAAGCTTTTGCATTCCCTCCAGCCCATCGACGGCGGTTGCGGTTTCGTAACCCTCATCCTGAAAAAGTTGTACAAGAAATTTCAAAACATCGGGCTCATCATCGATTATCAATATTTTTTTAGTCATAATCTATCTCCAATTCTAAACATTTCCGAAAATTGTCAAAATGAATCTATAGTTTATTTTTTTTCATCAACTTCTTGATTTTTTCCAGGGTTTCCGGATCGGCTTCATCGATTATGTTCTTGAGTTCATTTTGCGTAACCACCTGATCCGCCAGAACCTGCTCGTCATCACTGGTGTCCATTTTGAGCAGTTTTTTTATGGCGGCAATATAATTTTGCGGTTTGACCGGTTTCTCCAGATAAATTCCCGGCCCGGAAATGGTCAATTCCCTGAGATCCGCCTTGCCCAGCTCATCGCGGGCATGGCCTGTTACGACCAGGATTGGAATTTTGGCCCATTTCTTGTTTGTTAGCATATCCCGATAGAATTTGACCCCGGATCTTTTCGGCATGACCAGATCCAGGGAAATCAGGTCGGGAGCCTCGGTTTTCACTTTTTGAAGGGCTTCAAATCCATCGACTGCCGTGACAACCCGAAAACCTGCATCAGTCAGGGCCATGCTCAGGTATTGTCTGACATCTTCTTCGTCATCGACAACCATTACTGTTTTTATCACTGGTTCAGACATATCAACTCCTTAAGAGCTATTCTCCTGATTCCTCTCGATTATTTTCATTATATAAAGCATATAGCCTTTTCTTTGGAAATGCCATTTTAAAGCTGGCCCCCTGGCCTTTTTTTGAATGAGCGCTTATTTTGCCGCCGTGCTCTTTAACGATTTTTCTTGTGGTCAGCAGACCCAGACCGGTACCCTGTCCGCCTTTGGTGGTAAAGAACGTCGTAAAAACGCGGCTCTTGATCTCGGAATCCATTCCTGCTCCGGAATCTAAAACGGTGAATGTCAGTATTCCCTTTTTATCCTCGGTCATGATACAGACCCGGTTGGTTTTTTTCCCGCTCATGCGGCAGGCATCGATGGCATTTGATACCAAGTTGGTAAGGCAGGTATGTATTCCTTTTGCATCCAGGGGGACATTTTTGATATTCGGATCAACTTCGGCAATCAGTTCAACCCCTACATCTTCAGCTACATCATGGTACAAATCTACAATTTCCTTAACAAGATCATTGGGGTTAACCATTTTTAAATCCGGCAACCGTCCTTTGGCAAAGCTGAGAAAATCTTTGACCAGTGAGGTGGTTTTATTAAAATTGCGTTCGAGCATCTCCCAGCCCTGGTCCAGAATCTGTTTGTTGTTTCTCTTTAGGCCCTTTCCGACAATATACATGCCGCCTTCGAGTCCCATAAGAATGTTCTTAATACTATGCGCTAATCCTGCCACAGTCTGGCCGACGGCTGCCAGCCGTTCAGCTTCAAGCGCCTCTTTTTCCAGTTTTTTGGAGGCGGTGACATCAGTTGAAATTTCTATAACATGGGCGACATCGTCAACATCACGGCCGAGAGGCGAGGTAGTCAGAACATAATATGCCCTTTCACCGCTTTTTTTTACGCCGACCTGATCGGAGTGATGTATCTTGCCGTCTTTGAACGTGCGCGCGGCCGGACAATTGGGACACTTGGTTTTTCGTCTTTTGTAAACCTCGTAGCACTGGCGACCCATGACATCGCCGAAATTATTTCGGAAGTTTTCATTGGCTCGGATAATTTTGAAGTTGCGATCAATGACCGTTATGTAACAGGGGACCCGCTCGAAGAGAAGCTGATATTCCACCTGCCAGTTTTTGGTTTCGATAACATCGCGGGACATCTCAATAATATATTTCACCGGGCCGCGCCGGTGTTCCCTAAGGGGAGCCGTGTGTAATACATAATGGGCTTCTTTCCCGTGTTGATCGACTCCTGATTCGTCGCTGACCCGGGGACGGCCGTCCTCGAAGGTCAGGCGGGCATTACACCCAAGGCAAGGATAGTCCAGGTTCTTGTAAACCTTATAACATTTTCTGCCTTTCCACCGGCCGAAATAATCGGTGAAATTATCGTTGGCCTCAACAATATTGTAGTTGTGATCAATAACGGCCACGTTGAAAGGCACCTGCTGGAACAATTCCTTATAAAACCAACTGCCCGAGATTTCTCTTGCGATAGGCTTTGAACGATTCATGAGGAATGGCCTTTCTTCTTACGTTTTTCCTTCATCGACAGGAGCCGTTCGACCACGGCAACGAAATCATCGACATTAATCGGCTTTTCAAAATAATATTCAGGAGGAGGTGTCTTTTCATCATCGACAAATTTCCTGAAATCAAATTCCTGTTCCTGCTCGACACCGCTGATAATGATTACCGGAATATCCTTAAGATCGGGTGTTCGTCGAAGTCTGGTATACATCGACAATCCCGATTCTCCGGGCATCATTATATCGAGACATATCAAATCGAGATGTACTTCCCCGGCCAGTTTCCATCCGGCTTCGGCATTGTCAGCCGAATATATGTCGATATTGCTGCTTTCCAGAACCTCGGACAAATACACAACCACGTCCGGTTCATCATCCACTATCAGGATATTTTTCCTTTTCATCAGATGGAGGGCTCCTCTTCCATCATGCCGGCGGTATCGATACTCGGCACGGTGACATGATTGAAAGTCGTGTCCCTGAAATAATTCTCTATTTCTGGAGGCAAATATTCAGGCATGCCGGTTTTATGACAGGTTGCACACTGGGCGAGTTTTTCCTTCCCGACGAGTGTCAGAGCATTTTTCTGATGGCATTTCATACACATCCCGTGCATGGCGTCGGTATATGATCGGGCGTTATAGTGATTTATCTGGACAAGCGTTCCCGATGGAAATAGATCCTTATGGCAATCCTGGCACTGTTTGGCTGTTTGGGCGGTACGCTGTAAATCTTCCCGATGGCAAGCGCCACACTTCAGGTTGGCGCCGTCCGGAGAAGCGTGCCAGTCGTGACGGAATACATCAGCGGGTGTGTACATCCGGCTATGGCAGGTATGGCAACCGCTTTGTTTATCCAACGGGAGATTCATGTGATGACATAGGACACAGGACTCTTTCTCCCCCAGGCGTTTGACATGCTCTTCATGGGCGAATGATACCCCGGAACCATCGCGATTGCCATTCACAAACAAAGTATCACCACCGTGCGCTTTCGTCACCGGAATTTCTTCAGCCCCGGCGCTTCGAATACGTTCAGTGGAAATCACTGCTAATCCAAACGAAAGAGCCACGATAAAAATCAAAGAATAAACCGTGCGGCCGGCCACGCGCGGCGTTCCCAGCCAGACATCGGCCGGACGACTGAATTCGGGTGAGGCTTCAGGCTTCTCGCGGGGATCTTCCCATTTGACTTCCCATATCTTATATCTTTCCAGACAGAAAAGAAAGACCAGAATTGCTGCGGCTAGAATCCCCAGACTGATCATAATTTCATACATGGTCGGCAGATAGATTTCACCTGTCTGCACCAGCATGACACCGGCAATATTGGCGCGATCCAGTCCCATACCCAGCACAGCCGAAGTCGTTGCCAGCCACAGGGCCGGAGTGGAACGGCGCCAGCGCGGGATGACCAGAAGCAAAACCGGCAAGCCGACAAACAAAACAATTTCTATCCAAAAGACTGCTGATTGCCAGCTCCCATCGAAGGCGATGGCAAACTTGCCTTCGACACCGATATCTATCAGTCTTATCAGGCCGTATATAGCCAGGACTATCATTGATGCAAAACCCAGTTTTGACAGTATGTCATTTTCAAGTGGTTTGCGATACAGGTGGGAAATGGTCAGGACAGCCAGGATGAGCATCAACGGCCCGGTGGCCACTGCGGATACAAAGAATAAAATAGGCAAAAGGGAGGAATACCACAGGGGATGCAGCTTCTCGGGTATTATCAGGAACAGTGTTCCCAGCGAGGACTGATGCAGGGTGGAAATCATCACGCCCAGAAAAACCAAAACTATTTTATATTTGGTCAGGAACTTTCTGATTCCGGCAAGTCGACCCGTCTCTTCAAGCGGTACTGGGATGAATTCAAGAAACAGCACCGTCAGATACAGCATGACGCACCAGGAAATTTCAAACAGCGCCGAATGGTGCTGCCAGTATATTATCGGGTGCCAGACCATCCACGGCAATCCCAGCTCCACCACCAGCGCAGTGGCGGCCGTCAGGTAGCCGAGGAACGCCAGAAGCACCGAGACCTTGGCGTATCGGTGAAATTCTTCCCGCCT
>QNAH01000241.1 GCA_003641425.1 Candidatus Zixiibacteriota bacterium | reverse complement strand
TTAAAGACCCATGTGAATGGAAGTGGTCCAGCTTCAATTTCTATCAAGGTAAAAAGGATGTCCCATTATTGATTGATGAGTTGCAGATATGAGATTTATTGCCTTAACAAACTAACCCACAGCCCCTCGAGGTTCGGGATCTTCAACCCTTCCGTTGTCAGGGTCTTCGACAAGCTGTGGGGCACCCCGGCCACGATGCTCCAATTATATGTGTGACAATGGACATAATCAATAAATCGTAGCCTTTAAATTGTCAGGAGCGCAGGGCTCCTGACCTACTTTTACTGTGGGCCACCACGTCACCTGGGCGCCTCGGTGCAGGGTTGCGAAATCAGTTTTTTATCCGTATAATAACCCCGGAAGCGGATAGGGTCCGGTGGCCCTTGCGGTCTTCAAAACCGTGGGGAGGCGGCTGGTGTCGTCTCCGGTGGGTTCGACTCCCACCCCTTCCGCTTTTTTTATGCCTGTTTCCGCCCTCATTATAAAAAAAATTCTTGAAAAATTATTCCCGTATTTATTATATATAATGCAAATACCCAAATATCCGGAGGGTAGTTTTGACCGCAATATTGATCTTCTTTTTTGCACACTGGTTTTTGTCGCTCTTTTTTCATTCTTTTTTTCTGCATCGCTATGGCTCGCATCAGATGTTCACCATGTCACGCGGATGGGAGAAATTTTTCTTTGTAATGACCTTTATCACCCAGGGCTCGGCCTTTCTTGAACCGAGACCTTATGCCCTGATGCACCGCATGCACCACGCCTACTCCGACACCGAGCGCGATCCCCATTCACCCGGCAATTTCAAAAATGTCGTTACAATGATGTTACAGACGGCCAGAACTTATCGCGGAATAACTGCAAATAAAATAGTCGTTGATGATCAGTTCCAGGGTAATATTCCCGAATGGGACAGCTTTATGAATATCGCGCGCAAACGAATCGTCGGAATCGTCTTTGGGGTCATTTATATCGCCTATTACTATATTTTTGCCCCCAGTCCCTGGTTTTACCTGTTACTGCCGATTCATTTTCTAATGGGTCCGATTCAGGGTGCTATTGTCAATTGGTGCGGCCACAAATACGGCTATGTCCGGTACAAAAATCTGGGCGATAATTCCCGCAACACTTTCCCGGTCGATATCCTCCTTCTTGGCGAACTCTACCAGAACAATCATCACAAGGACCCCCTCAATCCCAATCTGGCTCATCGCTGGTACGAGTTTGACCCGTCCTATCCGGTTATCTGGCTGATGAATAAACTCGGAATCATTCATTTCCAGCCGGAACTTGCCCGTGTGACTTAAAAAGATATACATTGCCAGATTATCTCAATAAATATTTCGAACAATTCATTTTTATTTATATATTGCGGCATACCTGTAAACATTACCGAGAATAAATATGGAAGAATGGATCAGGAATGAAGAAAAATATAACGGCAAGGTGGTCAGGCTGATTGTCGGCGAGGCCCGCCTCGAGGACGGAAGTGTCGCGCATCGCGAGATGATCAAGCATTCCGGCGGCGCGGCGGTCGTCCCGGTGCTCGACGATTCGATCATCATGGTCCGCCAGTATCGCATCGCCATCGATAAAGATATCCTTGAAATTCCCGCCGGGAAAATAGACCCGGGGGAGAGGCCCAAGGATTGCGCCCGCCGCGAGCTGGAAGAGGAGACCGGTTATAAGGCGGGAAGATTGATGCCGGCCGGGGCCTTTTACCCGTCGGTCGGTTACACCGATGAGATTATTTACATATATCTTGGATTCGATCTGGAAAAGACGGATCGGAAACTGGATTCCGATGAGCGGATAAGGGTGGTGAGGTTTTCCATAGAGGAAATGAGAGAAAAATTGGCGGCGAGGGAGATCGAAGACTCGAAATCCATTATCGGCCTTAATGAGTTTTTCAGGTACAGGGGAGATATGATCTGGTAATATCCCGGTAGCCGCCTATTTATTGCCTCCATTGTCTTTTTTGTATCTTTTGCGAAGCTTATCCTTCATTTTTCCCTTAAGGGCTGCCCTGGCCCTGGTCTCCGCCAGTTCCTCATTGGGCCTGAGCCGCAGTCCGCTGAGATTCTGCATCGACATGACCTGGTTCCTTACCGCTTCGCGCTTTTGGAAATCGACAATTGCAAGCTCAAGCTGGGCAAGCTCTTCTATCGAGGCCGGAAGAAAGATATACCATAACTGCCGATTGATGCCTTCCAGCATATTTTTTATATTGGGGTAAGACTCAAGTGCCTTTTCATATTCGCTTTTCAATTCAGCCTCCTTTTTATCGCCCGCTTATTCCATACGGGCCGCCAATTACATTCCTATTAGTTTTGAAACCAAGAGGGAGCCGATAAAGTTCCTCAATAAAATGGATATGACGGGTCCAAAAAAAGGCCTGCGGACAAAGGTCCGCAGGCCAAATAAACTGTCATTTTAAAATCAATTAGATTCCCGGCTTGATAAAACCGCCGTCGTCAAAATCGTTGCAGTGTCCGGGTCCAATGTCACCGTTGTTGTAATCGTCAAGCATACCGTGCCAGTATTTGACCATATCCACATATTCGCTTTCCGCCCTTACAAGAGGTTTCCAGTCGGTATAATCATGGTCGGCAAGGAATGCGTCGGCGGCATTGATAATGTCTTCCACATCGGTGTAATCGGCGCCGTTGGCTATGTTCAATTTCGCACCCAGAAGCTGAGCATACAGCTTGGTAATGCCATTATTATTCTTACCGTAGGTCTTCATCTTCAACACATCGACCGCAATCGCCGCACTTGTGACCGCCAGGCTCTTGCCGCCGCCGGCAGTGCCGAGCCAGATCGTAAGATACTGCGTGACCATATCATCCTGCGGACCGAATCCGGCATGCGTCTTCCAATAACCGATTGTCAGCGTGCAACCTTTCTGAACCGGACGCCAGATTCCGGCATCCCATGTAAGATCCGTCTCGCCTGCTTCTAGGTTGATACAACCGGTCATGCCATTCATGTTGGCATCGCTGTCCATCGCGTCATCCATACCCTGATCCTGCGGGCTGAACTCGTAACCGTCGGGAAGAATGAATTCAACATAGTAGTCACCGGCCGGCAATTCATCAAACAAATAACGGCCATCGACGTCAGTCATCATCGTGGCGATAAAATTGTCTTCGCAGTCATAAAGATTGACCACTATTCCGGGAACACCCGGCTCGCCCTCATCCTGGATACCATCCATATCCATATCGTGCCAGACAAAATCGCCGATAGCCGCCAGCTCAGGTACTGACTCCATGTCGAATTTCAGCAGGCTGTATTTTTCAAGTCCACCGACCAATCCGGTCAATAGACTGGCACTGGAGCCATCGTTCTGGGTCGGGTAAAGTTCCCAGACATAGGCATCATAAACCATACCTTCGATATCGCGACGAATTACCATACAATCCTGGGTACCGCCTATCTCATAGCATATTTCAAGATAGGGGTGATAATCGGTGAATGGCGATTCGGAACTATAATAATGCGTAAAAGCGGTTTGCCCCTGTTCCACAAGAAGCCCGTAGTTGGGATAGTCGTCATCCAGCCAACCCTGTACCAGACCTGTCACATCGATCGAGTACCAGTCTATACTGCTGGCTGTAAATGATTCGATGATCGCGGGGTCAAAACTGCCGGCGAAGTTATCCCAGGTGACAGTCATTTCATCCCAGTCAGCGGTAATTCTGTGAACATTTATTGTTTCTCCGCTGGCATTGATGGTACGAATATTGAAAGTAGCCATTACCAGTGTGGCTCCGGTCGGAAGAGTCAACTTCTGAGCAGCCAGATCCGGCGGCGACCAAGTCTTCTTGGAATCGATCGGATTCGAGTCGTTCTGGCAACCCAGACCGACAATGGCCAGCATCGCAACTATCATTGCGAAAGTGACTAATTTTTTCATATCTGGAGATTCTCCATAATTAAGATTAAATTGATATTGATTACCTATAATACGAATAATTCCTCGCCCCGTTTGATATTCCAATAGAATATATTGTCATCCTTCTTGAAATTGCTTCACTGGTCGTGTGATATTATTATAGATGCATACAAAAATTGTGCTTTTTAACAATGTGGAGCGATAAAAACTTTGTAATTTTTATATTAATCCATCGAATGATTTTAGAGATCCTGTAATGGACTGCCAAGTGCCATTACCGCAACAATATGGCCGGTTGGTAAATCTGTCCTGTAATTCATTACTCAGTGTATAAAAAGATATTATGCGAATGATTTTCGCTGATATTAAAGAGAATTGGAAGACTTTTCATATTTGTTGTATTCTTTTGCGCATCAATGCCGCTATTTCCCGCTTGAGATTCAAGGTGGTATAATTTTCACGACAGGGGCGACGATCAAAATACAAAACAATAACGTAAATCATTGAAATAGGAGAAAAAAAACCGCCGCGAGTATCATGCCGATATAGGGAATAAAATAGAGTGCCAAAACTGCGGGGCCGATGACAGAGCCGAAAGGCACCAAAATCCAGAATATCCGCCACCATTCGCTTTAATGAGATGACAACTTTTCCTGAGTGCATCGACCGCGCCGCCGGTCAATAAAAAAAGCTCCTTATTTATACATGATAAATAAAGAGCCCTGTCTGCCGTCCCTGGCAAATAAGGGATCGATAAGAGTCCTTCTTTGTTGTCTTACGGCCAAGGCTGCCTTCGCCGGCGGCGCATCCATCTCTGCGCTGTGGCTCTCGAGCCGGTAGCAGACTAAGTTATTATAACCGTCAAAATTATCCGGTTTTATTTTCTTATTT
>QNAH01000240.1 GCA_003641425.1 Candidatus Zixiibacteriota bacterium | reverse complement strand
TTGATTTCTACGATGACCTCACGACCGATTCGGTCTATACTCCTTCAGGGCAATTGGGTTTTCTACATGCCGATGCCAAGCTCGTGGTCGAACTTGACCGGACATATTCAGCCGGAGAGACGTTTTCTTTTTCGGTGACTTACCACGGACAGCCAACCGGGTCCGGTCTGGATGGTTTCTCTTTTGATTACAAGCTCGGCCAGCCGGTGGTGACGACCCTGTCGGAACCGATGTCGGCGCGAACCTGGTGGCCGTGCAAGGACAGACCGGACGATAAGGCCGATTCCATGGATATTTATGTTACCTGTGACACCAGTCTGTTCTGTGCCTCGAACGGTACCCTGATCGACACGACCGACAACGGCGACGGGACATGGACCTTTTATTATCAGGAACGTTACCCCATCACCACCTATTTGTTCTCCCTGGCGGTTTCAAATTACGAGGTTTGGGAGGATTGGTATCATTATGATGATAACGATTCGATGGTAATTGTGCATCATGTGTACCCGGGGAATCTGATAACATCGTACGGGGCTTATGATATTACCCCTTACGCTATTGGGGTCTTTGCCTCCATTTTTGGAGAATACCCCTTCATCGATGAAAAATACGGCCACGCCAATTTTGAATGGAGCGGGGCGATGGAACATCAAACGGTATCGTCGATGAACGGCGGTGAATTCGGTTTCAGGGAGGCGGTTATTGTGCATGAACTGTCGCACCAGTGGTGGGGCGATATGATTACCCTTAATAACTGGCACGAAATCTGGCTCAATGAAGGCTTCGCGTCGTATTCCGAGGCGCTCTATTATGAGGTTAAGGAAGGTAACGCGGCTTATCACGATTACATGGGCGGCATGTTCTATCCGTATGAAGGTTCGATTTATGTCCAGGACACGACCAATGTCTGGAATATATTCAGCACCATTGTTTATGATAAAGGCGCCTGGGTCCTTCATATGCTGCGGCATATCGTCGGCGATTCAACGTTCTTTGATTGTCTCCAGGCCTATTATAACAGCGAGTTCCAGCATGCCGATGCCACCACCGAGGGATTCAAGAATATATGTGAATCGGTTTCGGGTATGGATCTTGATTATTTCTTCGATCAATGGATCTACGGCAACTATTTCCCGCGTTATTCGTGGTCATTCCGCAGTGAACTGGATCCTTCCGACGGACGTTACTGGACATATTTCCAGTTAGCACAGATACAGCCGACCAATCCGCTGGTATTTGAGATGCCGATTGATATTGTCTTTACGAGCGCATCAGGATCAGATACGACCGTTTTGTTCAATGATGTCCGGGACACGATTTATATTTTCAAGACAGATGAAAAAACGACCAGCATGGAGGTCGATCCGGAAGAGTGGATACATCGGTATGCCTACAAGATCAACTGGTCGTATCACCTGATCCCGTTCCCGCTCGATACCGCCAAGCAATATATGGAATATCTCGATTCAGTCGTGGCCAAAGGCGGAACCGATCACCATGTTTACAAGATCACCGGCGGCGCACTACCATCCGGCCTGGAGCTTGACAGTCTGACCGGTCATATAAGCGGACGGCCCGGCGAATATGGAATATTTTCTTTCGATGTTTATGCCAAGGATCAGATGAGTTCGTACAACGAAACACGTAACTTTACCATGGTTGTCGAGGAGGGTACCTATCTGCCCGGTGATGCCGATAATGGGGGTACAATTAATATCCTGGATATAACCCATATAATAAATTACCTTTATAAGGGCGGGGCGGCGCCGCTGATACCGAGTGCAGCCGATCCGGATGCCTCCTGTGCAATAAATATTCTCGATGTATCGTATCTGGTGGATTACCTGTACAGGGGAGGTGAAGTCCCCCTGCCGGGTTGCGTGGATTAATACTCCAGTTCCGAATATACAATTTCTGCAAATAACGGAATCCGGTCGAAGGTGGGACCGGGTTCCGTATTAATTTGGGTGATAAGTCGAAAAGTCAGTAAAATCAGGGCTTGCCGGTTTTTTAGCTTGATATTTGATTTGAAAAGCTTAGAATTAACCGTATCTTATACCCTGGATTTTTTACCGGCCGCGGTTGGGATTTGATAAAAAGAATAGAAATGCAAAAAAGTTATAAAATAGTCACTTTTGGTTGCCAGATGAATCTGGCCGACTCCGGTGTGCTCGGGGCGATTCTGGATTCACGAGGTTATAACCGGGCGGAAAAGGAAGAAGACGCCGACATTATTATTCTTAATACATGTTCGGTGCGTGAAAAGGCCGAGACCCGCGTATTGGGCCGCCTGGCGGAGTTAAGTCATCTTAAGGAAACCGCCGACAAAAAAATAGTCGTGGTCGGCTGTATGGCCCAGAGGATGGGTGACCGGTTGCTTAGCCGCGCGCCCTGTGTCGATCTGGTGCTCGGCACCGACCGTATTTTCGATCTGCCGAAATTTATCGAAAATGGTACCAGTTTTCCCGCTGTCAGGACGGAGACCGGGCTGGAGGAACCGGCGGACGTTATCCCGGCGCGTAACAACCGCCATACGGCATTTGTAACAATTTCCCGCGGGTGCGATAATTACTGTTCGTACTGCATTGTTCCATACGTGCGCGGAAGAGAGCGTTCATACCCGGTTTCCCGTATATTGAAGCAGATTAAGGCCCTGGTTACGGACGGTGTCATAGAAATAACCCTGCTTGGACAGAATGTCAATTCTTACCGCGATGATGGTATCGATTTTCCGGAGTTACTCAAAAAAGCGGCCTCTGATACTGATATTCAGAGAATCCGTTTCATGACCTCGCATCCAAAGGATATGTCGGATAGGCTTGTCGAGATGATCAAGTCGGAGCCGAAGATGATGAGCCATGTGCACCTGCCGCTGCAATCGGGCTCCGATCGGATTCTCAAGATGATGGGACGTAAATATACTTATGGGCACTACCTGACTCTGGTCGATAAGTTGCGCCGGGCGGTTCCCGATATATCACTGACCACCGACCTGATTGTCGGGTTTCCATCCGAGACCGAGGAAGAATTCAGGATGACTCTCGATGCAGTCAACGGGGTTCGGTTTGATTCCGCCTTCATGTTCAGGTATTCGGTCAGAGAGGGTACCAGTGCGGCCGGTTTCGATGATGATGTCCCCGAGGAGGAGAAAATAAACCGTCTTAATGAATTGATAAATCTGCAGAAAAATGTCGCCTATGAAAAAAATCAGGATGAAGTCGGGCGGATACGTTCGGTGCTTGTCGACGGTTTTTCGCGTCGGTCGGATAATTTTCTGAAAGGCAAGACCGAAGGCAATAAAACCGTACTGTTTGCGGGCGGGACCGATATGATCGGCAGAGTTCAACGGGTGAAAATAATCTCGGCCGACAGCTGGACATTGCACGGGGAATTAATGGTGTAAAGCGATGCTGAATCTAATTGTATCCATACTTTATCCGATAATTGTGCTGGCGCTTTCGATTTTTATTATATATCGGCTAAAAATCGGATATGTCAAAGAGAGCGGTTCGGGCGGGTTTGTGTATGCCGGATTGTCCCTTATCTTTGTTTTTTCCCTGATTAATCTTTTACAGCAGCATCCCGATTATCCCGAATGGTTTCTTGCTCAGGTTTATGCCTGGTTTACACTGGGATCGTTTGTCGTTCTTTCAGCCGGCCTGATCCTTTTTGTCATCGGGTTGGTGCTTCATTTCAACTTCTGGGGTGAGCGTGATATCGAGGTCTCAAATCATCTGGAGAAATTGAAGCTGCTGGACAATATTCAGCAGGAAAGCCGTTATCCGTTACCGATGCCGGAACTCCTTGACCGGGTATTAAAGAGTCTTCTGGGCGGACTGGGGGAGGAAGCCGGAGCGGTTTTCCTTCTTAACAGATCGCAACGAAAATTCCTGCTGGTGACCGGGGCCGGGCTGTCGAAAGAGGAGACCTCACTGCTTGAATATTATCCTTACGGAAGGAATCTGGTGACTCAGGCGATCGAGGATGAGACGGCGATGATCTCGTCAGATTTTCGAAGTCTTGGCGGCAAGGCACAGCTGGCCGCCTCGCGTTTCCACTCAATCATTGTCGTGCCGCTGATTTCGGGACGAAGCAAACTGGGCGCTCTTCTGTTTTTTGCCCGGGAGGAGAATCGTTATTCCCGGGAATTTATCTCGCTTATAACACCGATTGCCGAATGGCTGTCTGAAAAGATGGAAGTCAATATGACGGGGCGCGATCTCCGTAAGAGCCGAGAGGCTCTGGAACTCAAAGACAGGCAATTGAGCGGGTTCATAAAAAAGCTGGAGAAGGTTTTCAAGTCCGATGAGGAGATAAGTTCCCCGGCCGATTTTGCCGAGCGGTGTGTCGGGCTGATCGGCGCGGATGAGGTCTGGCTGGTCGGACTGGCCGACGGACGGCTGGTCTTTCATGGCGGCACCGGGAGCAGGGCCGATTTTTCGGACAATTTCAGGGCGGCCATGATAAGTGCTCTGGCACAAAACAAGGCGGTCATTCTCAATCAGGAAGGTACCGATGAAGACGGCAATACGTATATTGCACGGTCGTCGCTGATGTTGCCCGCCGACTCGCGCCATAATGCGTTGTTATTGCGGAACAACGGCGGCAAGATCAGTGTCGGTAGTGAGGATTTCCGGGCCCTGGAAATAATAGCTTCAGTGGGCGGGATGGTCGTTGCAAGGGCATTGGCAGGCGCCGTGGGAGCGTCGAGAAGCAAGGGGCTGAAACTTATCGCCGACATTCTACAGTTGAAAATCGATCGTTCTGATCCGGGCCGGGCCGTTATGTCCTTT
>QNAH01000239.1 GCA_003641425.1 Candidatus Zixiibacteriota bacterium | reverse complement strand
TAAGATGGGTGGGCATGTTACCGAATTATTGTACAATGGGTTAAAAATATGGCTACAAAAAATGTGGAAATAAGAGTCGGCCTTTTGATCATCGCCGGGGTAATTATCCTGGTGGCGATGATTTTATGGATTCAGGGCTATCGATTCGGCCAGGAATACCGGCCGGTAAAGGCTGTTTTCGGCGAGGTCGGTTCCCTATCGAAAGGCGACCCGGTAATGGTTTCGGGGATCCGCATGGGCAAAGTGAAAAATCTGGAGCTTCATGAGTCCGGCGTCCTGGTGACCATGACAATAAGCAATGAAGTGGTACTTAAGGAAGATGCCCGATTCACTATCAAGAATATCGGCCTCATGGGGGAACGGTTTGTGGCGGTTAAACAGGGGATATCCGAAAACCTGCTGGATATAACTGTCCCGGCTGCGGGCGATTACGATACCGGGATTCCCGAAGTCATGGGAATGATGGGGGAAATGGTAACCGAATTGCGGAACCTTGTTATTGCCATCAAAAGCTCGATTGCCTCTGATGAAAATCTGGATAAACTGACCACCGCAGTAAGCAATTTCGAGAGGCTGTCAAAATCACTCACCGACTATTTCGATCGTAACCGTAATAATTTCGATAAAACCGCCGAGAATTTCCTGGCCACTTCGAAAGGTCTGAAAAATCTTGTTTCCGGAAGCACCGGGAAGGTCGATTCGACTCTGGTCCGGGTCGAGGATATCTCCCGGAGATTGGATACGGTGGTGACAGATCTCGAGATGATGTCGAAAGCGGCGCGGGAGTTTGCGGATAACCTCAACACGGGAGACGGTACGATTCAGATGCTGGTCGATGACCGGCGGCTATATGACGATCTGCGCAAGACAGCCTCGAATCTCGACGCCCTGATAAACGACATAAGGGAGAATCCCAAGAAATATATTGATTTGAAAGTGGAGTTATTCTGATGCAGAAGTTTAAGCTGGCCCTTGGAATTCATAATCACCAGCCTATTGGAAATTTCGATTCGGTCTTTGAACAAGCGCACAAGCTGGCTTACAAGCCTTTTCTGGAATTATTCAATAAATTCGATAAACTGAAAATGTCGCTTCACCAGTCCGGAATCCTCTGGGTCTGGCAGGGCGAGAAGGATATAAAATATTTCGACCTGGTCCAGAAACTGCTTTATGACGACCGCCTGGAACTGATGACCGGCGGTTTCTACGAGCCGATTCTGCCGTCGATCCCCGACCGTGACAAAAAGGGACAGATCCAGATGCTTAACCGGTACCTTTACGGCCAGTTTGGGGTCGATCCCAACGGTCTCTGGCTGACCGAACGGGTCTGGGAACCGCACCTGCCGAAAGTGCTCAAAGAGGCGGAAGTCGATTACATGCCGATCGACGACACTCATTTCTTATATGCCGGTATGGAGCAGGATGACCTGAAAGGTGTCTTTCTTACCGAGGAAAACGGCGCATCTGTCAAATTGCTTCCGATACAGAAAAAATTGCGATACCTGATACCGTTTAAGACGGTTGAGGAAGTCATCGACGAATTAAAACGTCAGGCCGAGAAGAATCCGGGCGGGTTGGCGGTGTATGCCGATGACGGCGAAAAATTCGGCGTCTGGCCCAAGACACATCAGCATTGCTACAAGGACGGCTGGCTGGAAGAGTTTTTCACCGCATTGTCCGACAATTCCGACTGGCTGGATGTAATCACGCTGGGGCAGGCCGCCATGACCAGGCCGGTCGGCCGGGTCTATCTTCCGACCGCTTCGTATGCCGAGATGCTCCACTGGTCACTGCCCCCGAAGGCCTTCGTTGAGTACGAGGAGTTCGAGGAATGGCTCAAAGATACCGGCAAATTTGAAAAGTACGGCCGTTATGTCCGGGGAGGGCACTGGCGGTCGTTTCTGGCCAAGTATGACGAAGCAAATATGATGCACAAGCGGATGCTGATGGTCTCGAATAAATTCGATCAGTTCGTCGAACAGAATCCCAAACGCTATGATGTCATCGATCAGGCGAGGCACCATCTTTACGCCGCGCAGTGCAACTGCCCGTACTGGCATGGTGTTTTCGGCGGGTTGTACCTGGCGCATATCCGTCAGGCCATCTACAACAATATCATCGCCTCGGAAAATCTCCTGACACCCGAACAGGAACAGGTACAGAAGCAGACGTTCGATTACGATGCCGACGGTCACTCAGAGGTGATTGTGAGGACCAATAAATTTGTCTCGATCATCAAACCGTCGCACGGCGGCATGATGGTCGAGCTTGACAACCGCGAAGCGGCCTTCAATATCACCGATACCCTGACCCGGCGCCGCGAGGGATACCATAATAAACTGGCGAAGGCCAAACTGGACGGGGAGGCAACAGACAACACCGAGTCTATCCATGATCTGGTGCTGACCAAGGAAAAAGGCCTGGATAAGCTGGTGGCGCACGATTGGTATTTGCGGCGATGCTTTGTCGATCATTTTCTCAAACCGGAAACCGATATAAACAAGTTTGCATCGGGCGAATTCGGCGATGACGGCGATTTTATTCTGGAGCCGTGGCAGTATATGGGTGGCGGCGATCCGGGAACGGTCCGCCTGAAAAGAAAGGGCGCTATTTACCGCGAGGACGGTATCAAACCTCTGACAATTGTCAAGAGTTTCTATTTCCAGAAAGACTCGGATGTTATCAGTGTCAATTACAGCCTGACCGCCGAGAATGAAAATATCGACGGGCTTCGCTTCGCCGTGGAAAACAATTTCAATTTCCTGGCCGGGCATGCCGATGACCGCTATATCACTTTCGGCGAGGATCGTCCGAAAAACAGCTATCTCGATGCAGTCAATTCGTTCAAAGGATTGTTCGCGACCATACTGCATGATGACTGGCTGAAAAGCGCGGTGGCGCTGATGCCCGATCGTAAGGCTGAAATCTGGCAGGTGCCGATTTTCACCATCTCACTGTCCGAGGGCGGATTCGAGAAGGTGTACCAGGGGACCTCGATTGTCAGCATCTTCGATATCACCCTCAAGAAGGGCATCCCGCATGAATTGAGTTTCCTTCTGTTCTCGGGCAAACCGGGGAATCTTCCGCCGCGGTTTCTTTCCAAATGCGAAAAATCGATGTTTAAAAAATAGAATATCGACTTTTGTGATTTAAGGCGGCGGGATGGCCGCCTTTTTTATTGGCAACTGATGTGCATTGACAAAATGTCATCATTGTGGCATTTTCCAAACGTAGATTGTAAATACATGAAATCAAGCTGATAGAATTCCAAAGGAGAAAACTATGGAACTTAACGGACAGGTGGCCCTGGTCACCGGCGCCAGCCGGGGGATCGGCGCGGCGACCGCGAAACTTCTGGCGCGTCACGGCGCCGCAGTGGCGGTTAATTTTTTTCAGAGCAAGGAACCGGCGGAAATGGTCGTAAAAAGCATCATCGATGCCGGCGGCAAAGCGATAGCGGTGAAAGCCGATGTCCGCGACCGCGATGAAGTCGCCGCGATGGTGAAAAAGACCAATGACGAGCTGGGTATGATTGATATACTTATACTCAATGCAGGCGCCAATGTACCGTGGAAAGCCTTCATAGAACTGACTACCGAGGAGTTCGAAAACAAGGTGGTTGGAGAGATTCGCGGCTTTTTCCACCCGGCCCAACTGGTTATACCGCAGATGATCGAACGCAAGAAGGGATGCATTGTCGGGATCAGCAGCGGCCTTTCGCGGCATCCGGGATTCGGATTCAGTTCGCATACGACCGCCAAGTCGGGGGTGGACGGCCTCATGAAATCGTTGGCGCTGGAGCTTGGCCCGATGGGTATCCGGGTCAACACGGTGGCGCCGGGACTGACCATGACCGATGCCACCTCGTGGCTTCCCAAAGAGCGGGTCGAGGATGCGGCCAGGATGACGCCGATGAAGCGAGTCGGTCAGCCGGAGGATATCGCCGGGGCGGTGCTGATGGTGGTCCGTGACGACGCCGGTTTTGTCACCGGCAATTATATCTCCGTCTCCGGCGGCGGGCTGATGTTGTAGGATTTTTTGTGTGGTGTCGGGTGGGGCGCACCCGACACCACTTCGGGATCAAATAGGCAGGATTACTCATTCCGCCAAGGCGGAATTTCGGATCACTACCCTGCAAAAATTCCCGCATTTTTACCACCAAATCAGTGATGATTACGACCGGAGTATATTTATTGGGGAAGGTGCATTTATTAATGAACTGCAAAGACAAAAAAAACGAAAAAAGTATGTCAAAACATGCCACCAAAGGCCGTCGACTCGAAATATTAAGTAATTGCAATACAGGGAGATGGGCAAAAAAAAATAGCGGGGACGATAGAGCAAACCCATTTTTTATGCCTAACTCTATGATATTGATAATGTTGTATCATTCGTGCGCCGCTTTTCCGTATAAAATCAGATGACAATTCGGGATTTTTTATGTTTATTAGGCTGAATGTCGATAGAACTGCTCCCGTTATCGCGGGATTAGCCGGGCCCCGAGGGCCGTTTGATTGTGAAAGGGTATAACCAATGGGTGTTTTAGCTCTTGAGAATTTGAGACTTAAACTTGGCGGCAAGCCGATTCTCGACGGCTTGAGTATAGACTTCTGGGAAGGCCATGTGCATGCCGTGGTCGGACCCAACGGCGCCGGTAAATCAACCCTGGCCTCGGTTATCATGGGACTCGGCGGCTATACCGATATTGAGGGCGATATCATCTTTCAGGATGAATCCATCCGTGACCTGGGTGTCGATGAGCGCGCCCAAAGGGGTATCACGTTGGCCTGGCAGGAGCCGGCCCGGTTCGAAGGAC
>QNAH01000238.1 GCA_003641425.1 Candidatus Zixiibacteriota bacterium | reverse complement strand
GTCCGGGGTTTCCAGCCCGGCGATGATTCTCAGCAGGGTCGACTTACCGCATCCCGACGGCCCCAGCACAACCACCAGTTCACCATCGGCGGTATCCAGACAGACATTATCGAGCACCAGTTTGCCTGAAAATGATTTCTCGACATTGATGACTTTCAGTTTCGGCATGGCATAAATATAATTTTTTTATTCCGGGAAAACAGCTCCGTTTTCGATTTTGAAACGCCGCACCCGCGAGTTGAGTGTCTCCGGTATTTCCGAGGCTGAAGTCAGAAAAATTTGCCCGAAATCGCCAAACAGCTCGACCAGCATCTCTTTCCGGCCGGGATCGAGCTCAGCGAAAATTTCATCGAGAAGAAGCACCGGTTTGATCCCCCGGATTTTCTTAAGATATTCGAATACAGCCAGTTTAAGCGATACCGCCGCGGTCCGCAGTTCCCCCTGCGATCCATGCGAGCGCGCCGGTAAAGCGCGGATCACAAACTCGACCTCGTCGCGATGCGGGCCGACCATCGAGGTCTGCATGATCCTTTCCCGCTCACGGTATCGACGGAGTTTCGATGCGAAAATGTCCTCGATATTGCCCATACTCCAGTCATCGTTTTCGATTCTGACCGACGGTTTGTAATGAAGATCGAACCCTTGTCCGCCGGATATACGGGCGTAATTTTCGGCGGCGGTCGATGCCACCTTGTCCAGAAATTCCCTGCGCGATAACATGATGACCGAGCCGTATTTTATCAAAAGATCGTCATAGGGCGTTTCGGCGGCGTTGTTTTCCTGCCTGAGATAAGCGTTCTTCTGCGCCAGCACTCTCTGGTAATCGACCAGATCGGCAATATATTTTTTCGATGCCTGCGACAGGTAAATATTTACAAATTCGCGTCTTTTCGACGGTGGCCCGGAAAGAAGCTCGATATCCTCGGGTGCGGTCGAGACCGCGGTGCAGAGCTCGAACAGCTCCGAGGTGCGCGAATTTATTTTGTCGATGGTTATTTTTTTTCTACCGCCGGTCTGATACGCCACCGTCAGCTCATGCGCCTTGCCCGAGATCTCGACCGTACCCTTCAACCGATAATACTCGGCATTTTCCTGAAGCATCACCGTATCGCTGACACCACGCGGTGAACGCGCCAGCAGAAGTACAAAAACGGCCTCGAGCAGATTGGTCTTACCGGCGCCGTTTTTGCCGTAAAAAACATTGACACCATCCAAAAATTCATTCCGGGTGGTGCCAATATTTCTGAAAAAATTTAATTCAAGACTCTTAACAAGCATCAGTCAGCAAGTCGTAACGGCATGATCAGGCAGAGAAATTGTTCTTTGGGAATATCCGGCGAATAGACCACGCCCGCCGAAACCGGGTTGGACAGACCGAATATTATCTCATCACTGTCCATCTTGGCGATTATATCGGAAATATAGGTGGCGTTGTATCCCAGTTCGACTGCATCACCGCTGTACTCGCAATTCAACGTTTCCTTGCCTTCACCTCCGACATCGGCATTGGTCGTTGAAATCGTCAGCGTATTGTTCTTGATACTGAACTTCACCTGGTGTGTCAGCGAATTGGAAAGGATCGATACACGCCTTACCGCGCCGGCCAGATCGTCTTTAGATATGACCATCTTCTTGTCGGTTTCACTCGGTATCACCTGATCGTAATTCGGATATGGACCCTCGATCAGCCGTGATGTCAGAATGATATCTCCGAGATTGAAAATGATATTGTTTTCACCGAAAATAACCCCGATATCACCATCGGATTCACTGATAAACTTCGGTATGATATTAAGAACCTTCGGCGGAATAATAATATCCTCCGAAACACCTTTCAGCTTGGTATTTTCAAGCGCCAATTTAGCCAGGCGATGACCGTCGGTGGCCACCATGCTCATCATGTCACCCTTGGTTGACCAGAGAACACCATTAAGCGCCGGGCGGGTTTCATCTACCGAACATGCAAAAGTGGTTTTCTTGATCATGGTAACGAATTCGGAACCGTCGATTTTGATCTGCTTCTTGGTATTAACAACCGGGAGTTTCGGAAAATCTTCCGCGGCGGCACAGGCAATTTTATATGATCCGTTCGGGACCTTGATCTCCACACGAGTAGCCGTGCCCTCAAAAGTGATCTCTGATTCCGGCAATTCTTTTATAATATCAAACAATATCCTGGCCGGCAGAACCGCAATTCCTTTCTTCATCACGGCACAGTCGAATGTCGCAGTAATCGATACCTCGAGATCAGTTGCCGAAATTTTTAACTTATCATCCAGAGCTTCAAAAAGAACATTTGAAAGTATAGGCAAAGTTGATTTAGTTGGAACAACCTGTAAAACTGATTGAAGATATCCGCTCAGCCTCGATTTAGATAGGTTGAACTTCATTTACAATTTCCTCCGAAGTTGTTACACACAACAAATAAATATTATTCTTTCTTTTTATATATATAGAATACTAATAATAATGTTTGTGAATTTGTTAATAATATCGTTACCTTTTCAACTTATTAAAACTGTCTCAAACAGTTAACTCCACAGAAGAAGAATAGCCTCTTTGAGGATAAAATGTCAACAAAAGTTTTTAACTCTCCTCCTTGTCCACACCTCTTTTTTTTCAACAAATCTGTCACCGAATAAATCACCCCTTATCGACACCTTCAACAAAGAAGCGCCGCCTCCAGACTTGTCACCTTTTCACGGAAATCATAGTCGTTTTCCATTTTTTTGGCAATGGAATCACAGGCATGAATCACTGTCGAATGATCGCGGCCGCCAAACGCCTCCCCGATGCTTTTAAGCGAAAAAGCGGTAAGCTTGCGAGAAAGATACATCGCCACCTGGCGGGCCAGGGCGATCCGCGAAGTCTTCTTCTTGGCCGTCATCATGGCCGCATCAATCTGGAAAAATTCGGCCGATTTTTTCTGTATCTCGGTAATGGAAATCTCTCTCCGCGGCCTGATTATCTCCTTGCCTAACGCCCGCTCGGCAAACTGACGGTCGATATCGGTCTTCTCGAGCGAGGCGTATGCCAGAAGCTTGGTCAAACATCCCTCCAGCTCGCGAACATTACTGTTGACATTGTCGGCGATAAAATAAAGCACATCCTCCGGGATAACAACCTTCTCATGATCGGTCCGCTTGCGTAATATCGCTATCCGTGATTCCAGATCCGGCGGCTGTAAATCGGCCACCAGCCCCGATGAGAACCGGGAAAGAAGCCGCTCCTCGAGACCTTTGATATCCCGCGGGTGACGGTCCGATGTCAGGACAACCTGCTTGCCCGAATGAGATAAATCATTGAACGTGTGAAAAAACTGCTCCTGGGTCGATTCCTTCCCGGAGAAAAACTGAACATCATCCACCAGAAGGATATCGGCCGACCGGTAAAGCGAGGTGAAATCGTTAATCTTACCATTCGACACGGCATAAATAAAATCGGATGTAAACTTCTCCGAAGTCGCATAAACAATCTTTTTGCGCGGGAACTGCTCCTGCACATAATGGCCGATCGCCTGTATTAAATGGGTCTTGCCCAGCCCGGTCCCGCCGTAAATAAAAAGCGGATTATACGGTGTCGTCCCGGGAGCCTCGGCTACCGCCACGGCGGCGGCATGACCAAACTGATTGAATTTGCCGACCACAAAATTATCGAAACGAAAACGCTCGTTTAACGGATAATCCAGGCGCGCATGCGCCGGTATCTCAGCCGGTTCCGGCCGCCTCGGATTAAAATCAATCTCTGTCTGAGGTTCGAATTCGGACGGATGACTGATCTCGAATAAAAAATCAATGCTTTTTCCGGATGTCTCGCGGATAGCCTCGGATATAAGATCCGCATAACGGTCCGAAAGCCAGTCGGCGACAAACTGATTGGGGACATTAATTACAATTGATGACGCGTCTGAATCATATATTCCCCTGGTGTATTTGAACCATGTATTAAAAGAGTGCTTCTTTACCCGAAGCGACATATAATTCAAACAGCTCTCCCACAGTTTCTGCTGATCCGGAATATTGGCAACTGTCATTCCTCCCCCCATTCCAAAAGAATTCAAGGATGTAAACCCTGGCGAATTCAATTATGCATTGGATTTATATAAACAGACAATAAGAGCATGTACCAACCGGTTATCCACAATGAAGTATGGTTATATGTGCTTTCCATGGCGGCTAAAGTCCTTTCGACAATAGATAATTCACCCGGCGGGGCGTTATCCACAGCTTATTAACGCGCTCTTATTCAATAACTTCTAACAGGCCGTAAATATAACCAAAGAACCGGGGTCGTCAAGAGCTCCAACACTAATTCTAAGACATATTTTAACCTGTTAATAATTAAATAGTTAGAAAACTCCTCCAAATTTATCTATTTATTATACCTGCTAATTATCAGTTTTAAAAAAATTATCGAAAGTTGTAATATATATCGAGACAACGGGTACCGAGTCCTGTTTATCTCAGCTATTAATTTATCACGGTTATGCTTGTGGTATATAAATATGGCAGGTTTTTGATCAGACATGTTGATTAGAGACGCTCTCCCGAACCGCATTGATTCGATGCCATTGTTAAATAAAGACGAATAATAAATACTATGCAACCGTCTTTCCCTCGATCATCTCTCTCTGACCGTTCAAACTGGTAAAATGCCCGTTGACTGATTTAATCTAAAAATCCGACTTGTATCTTGCTGGCCGGCTTATCGGAAGACCTTAATGACCCGGCTTAAATTATCCACATCTAAAGCACATTGCACTTTAAAAATATTTCTATAACTCGCTGTCCCGCACACGGTGGCGATTAAATGAAAAAGTTGTCAACATTTTGTGTTTT
>QNAH01000237.1 GCA_003641425.1 Candidatus Zixiibacteriota bacterium | reverse complement strand
CCGGTGCATTCATCGATAATCTCAACCGAAAAACCCTTGTAGGTTACAAATACCCCGGAATAATACACCTGCTCGGAAAAAAGCGACAGCACCCCGCCCGAGATAGCCGCCGTATCCTCCATCAGCCACAAAATCTGATCATGAAACCGCGTGAACAACTGCGAAAACCCGACACTGATCAGCACCAGCAGTACCAGAAAAGTTACCACAAACCGTACCACCGGAGAAATTCTCGGCTTTCGATCTTTTACTCTGTCACTGTTTTTATTTTCGGAGCCTGCGGGTTTATTCGAATGTTTACCCATGTTTCTATTATAGCCCAATTTATCTAATTATGCAATTGCATTGTGGAACTAAAAAATATCGTTATCGTGCGCGGCAGATATCCACATCCGCCCTTAAATACCATTCACAATATTTTACAAAATCCTTATCAATTCGATGATAATCGCCATTTCGGTCTATATATGAACACCTTTATTTCAGGAGACACTATGCCCGAAACAAATAGGCGATTTTTATATGACATTTTCCTTCCCCCAACTCTTTACATATCACGGAGTAAGCAATGTGGGCACATTTTGTCTCCCACCCAACGGGTGGGTACGTGTAAAACAGCTCTATGTCCAAACCCTAAAACAAGGCCGGCTAAGGCAATCTGACAACCTCCCCGCAATTTTACCACCAAATCAATGCTGATTTCCCCACATAACTAATTAATAAAGAGCAATATTTTTGTCGTATCCGGTCCTGCGCGAGGCTTCGCCAAGCGTGTGACCTGATACCCAAAGGAGTTCAGTCATGTTATGTCATCAAATCGCAAAGCAGAAAACGAGCCGAAATATCAGACCGGGTGAAAAATGTGATTCTAAAAAACGCACGCACGACAAAACAAACCCATTTTTTTGTACCGACTTTTCAATGTATGATTTACACCGAATTCACCGGTGACATATGATGACACAGAATCAAATAATGTTGCAGGAATTTATTGAGAGACTCACTGCGCCAGCGACTTGCGCCACTTCCTCTGTCGGCGCCCCGCCACATACCGGAACCAGATGTAGCCGAATGCAAATCCGCCCACATGCGCCAGCCAGGCCACTCCCCCGCCGCCTCCCATGACCGACATCAGGAGCTGATAGAAAAACCAGAAACCGAGAAGAAATTTTGCCGGGATACGCACGATCTGTATAAAAAACAGGAAGATCACGGTAAGGATCCGTGCATGAGGATACAATATCAAATACGCCCCCAGAACCCCGGCGATTGCGCCCGATGCCCCCACCAGGGGCACCTGCGAATTGGGGCCGAACACGACAAACAGCACCACCGCCGCAAGGCCTGAGGCAAAATAGAAAATAGTAAACTTCACCGGGCCGAGAAAATCCTCGATATTGTTGCCGAATATCCAGAGGAAAAGCATGTTGCCCAGAAGGTGCCAGAACCCGCCGTGCAAAAACATGCTGGTCAACGGCGTTAAAAACACCGGGACCGCATACTGCGGCGTCAATTCTTCGACATGCACCAGTTCGTACGGTATCAGCCCGAACTTGTACATGAAGATCTGGAACGCCTTCCGGCTCATCGGCATGGTGTACAAATACACCAGGACATTGATGACTATCAGGCTGACCGTCACATACGGTTTGTTGACCGTCGGATTTTCATCTTTGATAGGAAAAAACATCTGCGACTTTTATTCTATTATTTTTTCTTATTTTTTCTTATTCACAAAAAAGTGCGAATATACAGTGCGCTCATTGCCGACCCGGTCAGACGCCGTTATCACCAGTTCATGCCGACCGTTCTTCAATGCCTTTCGCGGGGCCGTCTTCAGGATTTTTGTCTCCGGGTCATACTCAGGGATCAGCCACTCCCCGTCAAGCGTAATCGAAATGTTGCCGTCATCATGAATACCCGACAATTCCTCGTCCACAGTGCACCATATCGCGGGATAAGCCGACTTGACCGTCTTCCCCTTGCCCGGATGAATTTTCTTGATCCGCGGCGAATCGGTATCCTCGAGGACGGCAAACGTTCCGGTCAGACTCGATTCGGCCGTGATCCTGTCTCCGGATACTCTGGAATCCAGCCATTTCCATTTGCGTTTACTGTTCAGCCGGTACACCCCGGCTTTGGATTTGTCGACCCTGCCGTCGAGCGTCACTGCCAGCGTTATATTCTTCGCCAGCGGAATTGTCGCCGGTTCGATCTCGTACACATCTCCGCATATATTCGATACATGATTATAATTGCCCCGTCCGGCCAGGATACACATATAGGTCGGCGCATAAACAGCGCCCTCAGGAACCGTAAGACTAAGATCCTTCTTTTTCAATCTAATCGCTTCGGGAAACAGGTCATCCACCGGTCTGATCTCGACCTCGCGGCTTTCGGCGCTCAACCCTGTGACCCGATCGACAATATCGACTTTCACTATCGCGGTCCTGATATCGAATTTCCTGTAATAAGCAGCAAATCGACCGCGATCAACCACAATGCTGTTGATACTCTCCACCCAGCCGTCTTCATAAGTTATATCTATTCGCGGCGGAAGGACAAACGGCGGCTTGCTTTTGATATGGAAAAGAAGGCCGTTATCGATCAATTCATACTCAAAAACATAGTCCGCCCCATGCACCGGTCTGAGCGGAAGATAATTATCGCTTATAACCGTCCCGTTTTCAAGAACCGCCCCGACTCTCATACCTTTAATATCTGTCCGGACTGTCGGGATCGTGATCCGAAAGTCGCCCATCATCATCTTTTCGATATCGGTCGAATCCAGCGGACGTTCATTATAACGCCCGCCGATACCCAATGCGATTACCCGCTCGACACCGATTATTTCGTTCTCCGGCCTACCCTTGAGATATATAGTCGAATCCGATTCTCTGTTTACCGCAAAGAGATTCTGAAATGGATAATAGATAAACTTGAACTCGAGTTGCGACTGATTCCCGGCCGCATCGTAAATCTCGATTCGGGCCGTGTGGAGTCCGATACTGAATTCGGTCCGCCCGGTAAAGATACCTCCCATTTCATACAACGATTTGCTCCCGTCGAATTTCTTGCCGAGCGGCTCATACAGACGGTGCCAGCCCTCATCCTCGGTAACCGCCAAATAATAATCATAAGACAAATCAACCATGGCGGTCTGTGCATAATCATACTTCTCGTATTCGACCTCGTAATAAAGGTAATCATCGATGAACAATCTGGCCCGGCTGATATTCAGCCGCGGCCCGCCCGGCCTGATCCTGTCAAAAGCGTCTATCGACATCCCGAAAGGCCCTTTGATAAACACCGGCGAATCAAGATGATATCTTGCGCCGGTCTTATCACCGGACACCTCGAGAATCAGCCTTCTGGACCCATCGTCAAAAATGGCTCTGGAATCCTTGTATATAATGGCCAGCCTCTTGAATTCGGGCGCATGACTGTCACCAAGCGCAAAGCCGTGGGTCAGAGGATTAAGCGGCATATTCTGCGGATTGCGGATTTCGAAATGGATGTGAGGGGCCCCGTATCCGGTCTGGCCGGAGAAGGCGATCAATTCGCCCTGTTTGACCGGCACCTGTCCCGGAGCATAAGTAGTGTCAAAATAATATCGTTTTTTATCGAATTGTATTTTCTTAATCAGCTTATCGAATCTATCCGAAAAGCGCGACAAATGCCCGAAAACATATATAAACCCTTGACTGTCTTTAACATATACGGCCTTACCATAACCGATATAGGAATGTTTAAGTCGCCATATATAACCATCGACCGGCGAATAAACCTTTCTTCCTTCCTTCCCCCCGGTTCTTATGTCGACCCCCCCGTGGAAGTGAAGCGGGCGATAGTCGCAAAACGTTGAGGAAAGATCGATCTCTCCTTTAACCGGCCAGGCGCGGTCATCGGCAAAGGCGGCCGAACCTATTAGCAGAAAGGCTATTAACGATACTCTGTATGCAGTCGATAAGATATTCATATTTAAAGCTTTAACAAATTACGGCACCAAAGGTTAAAAGTCAAAACATTTTGTGCCGGAAAGAGGCTCAGTTTGAATATCCGACTTGCAAAAATAAGATTTTGGCCTATATTATCAGGTCAATGTAAAAAAACCTTATTGGAGGAATAGGCTCGATGTTTGAATTCTTGAGAAAAATGATCGGTCCCATCATGCTCTTGGTACTGATTGCCTTTATTTGTACAATCATATTCAGCTGGGGTGGCGGCGGTTTCAGTAACAGGCCATCGGATACAATCGGAGTCATCGACGACGAAAATATTCCGGTTAAACTCTACAGTCGTTATTATTCTAATCTCTATCGACAGGAACAGGCAAAAACAGAAAATGAGCTTCCTCCCGACAAAGAGCAGGAAATCAGAAGTCAGGCTTGGTCGCAGCTGGTGGCCGATGTTCTGATAGGTCGTGAAATCGAAAAAAGGCATATCACTGTTTCCGATCAGGAATTGTATGAATATCTGAAACTATATCCTCCGCAGGTCGTCCAGCAGGCTCCACAGTTTATGACTGATGGGAAATTCGATCATCAAAAATATATGAACGCTATGTTGAGCCCCGAAAACGCTCCGTTCTGGGCTCAGCTCGAGGCTCTGGTCCTGCCCGAACTGAAACGTTCCAAACTGCAGGCCGAAATACTCAGCACCGTAAGAATAACACCGGCTGAAGTATTGGAGGCATACTTGCAGGAGAATGAAAAAATCAAGATCGGCTACATAAATGTTACCGCAATTCCTTTTGAACAAATTGCCCCCGATCCCACCACTGAAGAAGCGTTGGCATACTACGAAGCCAATAAAGAGGATTACAAACAGGCTGAGAGAGCAACTCTGGAT
>QNAH01000236.1 GCA_003641425.1 Candidatus Zixiibacteriota bacterium | reverse complement strand
GATAAACACATTGAAGTTATTGTGCGGCAAATGCTTCAGAAGGTTCGCGTGGAGCATCCCGGGGACACCAATTTCCTTGAAGGTGAACAGGTTGACCGGCGCAAATTCGCCAGCGAAAACGATCGTGTAATCGCCGAGGGTGGTGAGCCGGCTACCTTTGAGCCGTTGCTTTTGGGGATAACCAAGGCGTCGTTATCGACCGAGAGCTTTATCTCGGCGGCGTCTTTCCAGGAAACGACCAAGGTCTTAACCGAGGCGGCTATTAATGGTAAAATAGACCATTTAAGGGGTCTTAAGGAAAATGTAATTATCGGTCATCTTATCCCGGCCGGAACCGGTGTGGAAGAATATCACGCTGTCGAATTGATATCTGAAGATGAAGGGAGTGGAGGCGAGGACTCTGATGAATCCGTAGCCAATATTTTCCAAGAAAACGCTTGACAAGGGAAAGAATTTTAATAAATTACGAATCTCTTTTTGACTAGGGTTTTGTATTATTGGAGGTGTTGTATTGCCCAGGATTAGTCAGTTGATACGAAAAGGCCGGAAGGTAGTGAAATCGAAGACAAATACACCGGCATTGAAAGGGAGTCCTCAAAAAAGAGGAGTTTGTACACGTGTGTACACTTCGACGCCAAAGAAGCCGAATTCTGCATTGCGCAAAGTTGCTCGTGTTCGGTTGACTAATCAGATGGAAGTTACTGCATATATCCCCGGTGAAGGTCATAATCTTCAGGAGCACTCGATCGTGCTTATTCGGGGCGGCCGTGTGAAAGACCTTCCGGGTGTCCGTTATCATGTTATTCGCGGGACCATGGATGCCTCCGGTGTGGCCGACAGGATGCAGGCCCGGTCAAAATACGGCGCAAAGAAGCCAAAAAAGTAAGTGGAATAGGTGAATAATGCCAAGAAAAAATACGCCGACCAAAAGAGAATTAATACCAGATACCAAGTATGGTGATTTGCTGGTTTCCAAGTTTATCGGATTTCTTATGAAGCAGGGCGAGAGATCCGTCGCCGAGAAGATTTTCTATTCAGCCATGGACAGTATCGAAAAGAGGACGGGACAGACCGGGATTGAAACGTTTCATAAGGCGCTGAATAATGTAAAGCCGGTTTTAGAAGTGAAATCACGCCGTGTCGGCGGCGCCACCTATCAGGTCCCGGTTGAAGTTCGGGCCGATCGCCGGATTGCCCTGGCTATCAGGTGGGTGATCTCCTATGCACATTCACGGGGTGAGCACACCATGGCCGAGAAGCTGGCGGCGGAACTGATAGCGGCAGCCAATAATGAGGGCGCTTCGATAAAGAAAAAAGAAGATACCCATAAAATGGCTGAGGCGAACAAGGCCTTTGCGCATTTCAGATGGTAAGCTGACAAATTGAAAGGTAGAGAGAAAAGGTAAGGAATATACTTGAAGGCATTTGTTGAGAGTCGGTAAGATATCTTGACAGCTGTAAACCGAAGGTCCTGTTGAATCGGACCGGTTGCGGCTACAAGATTTCTTGTCAGTGCGCCGGTGCCGCGAAGATTCAATAGGTTTTTTTATGTCTGAAAAGAAGGATCTAAAGCTCATACGTAATATCGGTATCATGGCTCATATTGATGCCGGTAAGACGACGACTACCGAGCGTATCCTTTACTATACCGGTAAGACTCACCGAATAGGTGAGGTTGATGACGGTGCTGCTACCATGGATTGGATGGAGCAGGAAAAGGAGAGAGGCATAACTATAACCTCTGCTGCGACTACCTGTTACTGGAACAAACACGAAATCAATATTATAGATACGCCGGGGCATGTCGATTTTACCGTCGAGGTGGAACGTGCCCTGCGAGTTCTTGACGGAGCCGTCGGCCTTTTCTGCGCTGTCGGCGGCGTCGAGCCGCAATCCGAAACAGTCTGGCTTCAGGCTGATAAATACCGGGTCCCGCGCATAGCCTTTGTCAACAAAATGGATCGCGTTGGGGCCGATTTTTATCGGACTGTCAAGGAGATGAATGAAAAATTCATGGTGAAATGCCTTCCTATACAAATTCCGGGTGGGGAGGAGGACCGGTTCGAGGGCATCATCGACCTTATAACCATGACTTATCGGACACACAAAGAAGAAACTCTGGGCGCCGACTACACAGACGGGCCGATTCCGGAACAGCATGTTGAAAAGGCGGAGCAATCACGCCAGGAACTACTTGAAGCGATCTCAGATTATGACGACGAGCTACTTGACAAGCTGCTGAACGATAAATTAATAGTGGCCTCTGATATGATCAGGGCTATTCGTAAGGCCGTTATCGCCTGTTTCTTTGTGCCGGTGCTTTGTGGATCGGCCCTTAAAAACAGGGGTGTCCAGCGTCTTCTTGATGCTATTGTCGACTTTCTCCCCGCTCCGAACGATCTTCCCCCGATTGAAGGTATTTCTCCCGACGGTAAAAAGAAACTGATCAGAAAATCCGATCCAAATGAGCCGGCTGCGGCCTTAGCATTCAAAATTGTCAGTGACCCCCATGCCGGCAGACTTTGCTATGTGCGAATTTACTCCGGCGAAATACAGCCGGCCACCTATCTTTTGAATCCCAATTCGGGAATTAAAGAGCGTATTGGTCGTATCCTACGCATGCATTCCAACAAACGAGAGGATGTCAAAGTGGCCAGGGCGGGCGATATTGTTGCGATTATCGGTTTCAGAAAAACCACCACCGGAGATACACTGTGTTCGCCAAAGCATCCTATTCGTCTGGATCTCATGCAGTTCCCCGAGCCGGTAATATTTGTTGCTATCGAGCCCAAGTCCAAATCGGACCAGGATAAACTGGATGAGGCGCTGGTTCGCCTCGAAGAAGAAGATCCGACTTTCAAGGTCAAGACAGATCAGGAAACCGGCCAGACGATTATTTCGGGGATGGGTGAGCTTCACCTGGATATTTTGATCGACCGTATGATACGGGAGTTTAATGTCCAGGCCAATATAGGCAAGCCCCAGGTGGCTTATAAAGAGACGATTACCGAGGGTGTCGATTCCGAGGGTAAATTTGACCGTATGACCGGTGGAAAGAATCAGTTCGGCCATGTTGTACTGCATATCGAGCCGGCCGAAAATGGAACACCTTTCGCTTTTCAAAATAAAATTGCTGATGACACCATACCCCGGGAATTTATTCCGGCTGTCGAGCGCGGGGTAAAACGGTCGATGAATAACGGGGTTATAGCCGGGTATCCTTTGACCGGCATCAAGGTTTCCCTGATAAATGGATCGGCTCATGATGTCGATTCGACAGAACTGGGCTATGAGGTTGCGGCCACGATGGCCTTTGAGAGCGCCGCCCGGAAGGCCAAGCCGGTTGTGCTTGAACCTGTTATGGATGTCGAGGTGGTCTGCCCCGAAACGTACATGGGTAATGTCGTCGGGGATCTAAACCAGAGGCGCGGGAAAATTCATGGGATGGTTCCGCGCAACAACCTTCAGGTTGTTTCGGCCTCTGTGCCGCTCGGCGAGATGTTTGGTTATGCGACAGCGCTCAGAAATCTTACGCAGGGACGAGGTGTATATACAATGCAGTTTTCGAAATACGCGCCGCTCCCGAAAGACGTTTCGGATAAGATGTTTTCGAATTTAATGTATACTTAAGATAGACGGAGGAAAATTTTAGAGATGGCCAAGGAAAAATTTGTCAGGACGAAGCCGCATGTTAATGTCGGAACGATCGGGCATGTTGATCATGGCAAGACGACATTGACGGCGGCGATGACGATGATATTGTCGCGCAAGGGTGGTTCGGCTGTTCGGACGTTTGATTCGATTGACAACGCTCCTGAGGAGCGTGAGCGCGGTATTACGATTGCGACGGCTCATGTTGAGTATGAGACGGAGAAGCGTCATTATGCACATGTTGACTGTCCTGGGCACGCCGACTATGTCAAGAACATGATCACGGGTGCGGCGCAGATGGACGGCGCGATACTTGTGGTTTCGGCTGCTGACGGCCCGATGCCTCAGACGCGGGAGCACATATTGCTGGCGCGTCAGGTTGGTGTTCCGTATATCATCGTTTACATGAACAAGGTTGACATGGTTGACGATCCGGAGCTTCTGGATCTGGTGGAGTTGGAGGTTCGAGATCTTTTGACACAGTATCAATTCCCGGGCGATGACATTCCTGTTATTCGTGGATCGGCCCTTGAGGCGATGACGAAGGCTTCGGATCCGAACATAAAGGACGACGAGTCATTCAAATCGGTATATGAGCTTCTGGATGCGCTTGACAGCTACATTCCTGAACCTCAGCGTGAGATTGACAAGCCGTTTTTAATGCCTGTTGAGGACGTTTTTTCGATCACCGGCCGCGGGACAGTGGGGACCGGTCGAATCGAGCGCGGTCAGATCAAGATGGGAGAAGAAGTGGAGCTGGTTGGTATTCGCGAGACGCGCAAGACGGTTTGCACGGGTGTTGAGATGTTCCGCAAGATATTGGATTCGGGTGAAGCCGGCGACAACGTTGGCTTGTTGCTTCGCGGGATCGACAAGGACGAGATCGAGCGCGGCATGGTTGTTGCGAAGCCGGGGTCGATCACACCTCACAAGAAGTTCAAGGCTGAGGTTTATGTTTTGAGCAAGGAAGAGGGTGGTCGTCACACGCCGTTTTTCAACGGTTATCGTCCGCAGTTTTATTTTCGGACGACTGATGTAACCGGGACGGTGACATTGCCGGAAGGTGTTGAGATGGTCATGCCGGGCGACAATGTTTCGCTTGTGGGTGAACTGATCACGCCGATCGCGATGGAGAAAGAGCTTCGTTTCGCGATTCGTGAAGGCGGCCGGACGGTCGGCGCCGGAGTTATCGCGGATATTATTGAGTAAAG
>QNAH01000235.1 GCA_003641425.1 Candidatus Zixiibacteriota bacterium | reverse complement strand
TTTCCGTTTTACTGTGTCTCTATAGGTATTGAATACCGGGGCGATATAATCGCCGGGGTTGTTTACGACCCGGAACGTGATGAGTTGTTCCATGCTTTTAAAGGCGGGGGCACTTATCGAAACCGAAAAAAGATCAATGTCTCGGCTGAATCCAACCTGGAAAGCGCGCTGCTGGCAACCGGATTTCCGTACGACATTGGGAATTCTCGCGAGGATAATCTCAAGTATTTTCGTCGCTTCGCAAAAAAGGCGCGAGGAATAAGACGGGCGGGATCGGCGGCGCTGGATCTGTGTTATCTGGCCTGCGGACGGTTCGACGGTTTCTGGGAGCTGAAACTCCACCCCTGGGATACCGCCGCGGCGAAAATAATCATCGAAGAAGCGGGCGGTGTGGTAACTGATTTCGACGGCAAGAAATATTCCATCTATGGTAAATATATCCTGGCCGGAAATCCAAAAATACACCGCCGGATGAAAAAAATCCTGGCCGAATAAAATCTGGGAAAATCAGCTGTTTGCCTCGATAAATTCTTTCAGCAACCGGTTGAAACGATCACGCTCGGTTATGAAGAAAAAATGCCCCGCGTTTTCAAACAGATAATAACGCGCATTCTTAAAATGATTTACCCATGATTTATGAATGTCATCCCCGACACCATTGTCGGCTTCCATTATTAATACAGGCAGATCATTTTCGGTTGGTGTTTTATCGGGAGGGTATTTGGCACAATAAGCCCTGCACCCGGCAACCGCCTCGAACAGCCAGCAAATGGAACAATGCTTCAAAGATGAATGAATCAACTCTCTGTCATCCGGTGTAACCACCGGGCCGATCAATTCATTATACCATAAATCCGCCTCCCGTGCTAAAGTATCTCCGGAAATCGCAAGCATTTTCTCTGCGAACTTTATTCTCATGTCGATAATCTCGGGAAATCCCTGATAGATGCAGTCCACAAAAACGACCCCTTTTAAAAGGGGATCAGCAATTTTGATGATTTCCGGATTGATATTGGTGGCGAAACTATGGCCGATTACGAAATACGGCTTTCCGATTTTTTTCTGCATCAGTTCAACGCAGACCTCGGCATCGAGCCGCGATGCTTCAATCGGATCAACATCCTTGGAACTAAGGCCATGGCCGAAAAGATCAACAGCTATAATCTGATATTCTTTCTGGAAATAATCTACTTGGTATTTCCAGCTTCCACCATTACCGCCCAGACCATGAATAAATAAAATGGCGATTTTGCCCTCGCCGTATATCCTATAATTCAGTTTTAGATTTTTGAATTCAAAAATAGGCATGTCTCCCCCCGGGAATTAATTAACTGACTTAAATTAGGGGGCGGGAACCTGCAATGTCAATTAATTATTAATTTGCTGTCCATCTTAATTGTTTTTTGTCTGATTTCGTATTATTATCTTGAGGAGAAAGGATTAGCTTTGTTTTGACTGAAGAGGAATCGCAGGCATTTTCCGGGGACAGTAGCCAAAAAAAGGGCCTTATAAGTAGATTAAATATACAAGTTGGATCTAACCGGAACCTTGCCGATAATTTATAATATAATCATTAGATTGAGCGCTCCGGTAATTCGGGACACAGATCACAATATTTATTATATAGGAATGAGATTATGTGCGGAATAGTGGGCTATGTTGGTTTTCGTCAGGCATTGCCGGTATTGCTTCAGGGTCTGAAAAGACTCGAGTATCGCGGCTATGATTCAGCCGGAATAGTACTGGCGGAAAATGGTTGCCTCTCGGTGGAAAAATGTGTCGGGAAAATTGTCTGTCTTGAGGAAGCTATCAAGGGTAAGGAATACAATGCAACATCAGGTATCGCTCATACACGCTGGGCAACACATGGCGAACCGACGATTGTAAATGCTCACCCGCATCTTGACAGTAAGTCCCAGATTGCACTTGTCCATAATGGAATAATAGAAAATTATCGGGCTCTTAAGGCTTTTCTGGTCGAACGCGGCCATGAGTTTCGGACCGACACCGATACCGAGATACTGGTTCACCTGATAGAGGAATATTATGAGGGTGATCTCACGGAAGCAACCCGCATCGCCCTGACCCAGGTGGAAGGGACCTATGGTATTGTCGTCATTGCCTCACAGGAGCCGGGCAAGATAGTCGCCGCCAGACAGGGTTCACCGCTGGTGGTGGGACACGGTGATAATGAGAATTTTGTGGCCTCAGATATGAGTGCAATTCTCGCCTATACCAATCGTGCTGATTATCTCAAGGAAGGCGAGATCGTTACGGTTACTGCCGATAAATATGAGATCGCCGCCGTCGATAAAAACCTTCTCCGGACTCCGCAAATAGAAGAAATATCATGGACACTCGACCAGATCGAAAAAGGCGGTTATGAGCATTTTATGCTTAAAGAGATCCATGAGCAACCGACGACACTGGCCAATGCCATTCGAGGGCGATTGAATTATGGTGAGGGTATCCCGAGGCTTAATGGCTTAAATCTTCAGTATGATGAATTAAGGAAGATAAACCGGATCATTATCACCGCCTGCGGGACATCGTGGCATTCTGCCATGATAGGTGAATATGTCATCGAAGAGATGTCTCGGGTTCCAGTCGAAATAGAATATGCGTCCGAGTTCCGATACCGCAAACCCATTATCGAACCGGGAACTCTGGTTTTTGTTATCAGTCAGTCCGGGGAAACGGCAGATACTCTCGCCGCTCTGCGCGAGGCAAAAAAGATGGATGCAACTGTCCTGGGTATATGCAATGTGGTTGGATCGTCGATCGCCCGTGAAACTGATGGCGGTGTATATATCCATGCCGGTCCGGAAATTGGTGTGGCTTCGACCAAGGCATTTACGTCACAGGTGATGGTTCTGTGCCAGATCGCCCTTCTCCTGGCCCGGATGCGCCATATGACGGCCCAGAAAGGCAAAGAACTTATCGGTTTTCTTAAAAATATCCCAGGGCAGGTGGAGCAGATATTGCAAATTGACGATCAAATCTGCGAAATTGCCGAACAATATTATAACAGCAATAATTTTCTCTATCTCGGACGCGGCGTTAATTACCCAACCGCACTCGAAGGCGCGTTAAAATTGAAAGAAATCTCTTATATCCACGCCGAGGGTTATCCAGCCGCCGAGATGAAGCATGGGCCGATCGCGCTGATCGACGAAAATATGCCGGCCGTCGTAATTGCTCTTCGGGATTCGGTTTATGATAAGGTTCTGTCGAATATTGAGGAAGTTAAAGCCAGGCAGGGCAGGATCATAGCTATCGCCAGTGAAGGCGATACCGAAATCGCCGAAAAGGTCAATCACGTTATACATATTCCCCAAACACACCCGATGTTTACGCCGATTCTGGCCAGTATCCCGTTGCAATTGCTGGCCTATCATATAGCTGTTTTGAGAGGATGCGATATCGATCAGCCGCGCAATCTGGCCAAAAGCGTTACTGTCGAATAAGAGCCTCAAATGCTATCTCCCGCTGCCACGGCGGGAGATTTTTTTTTGCCAGAACACCACCTGAATATATTTTTTCTTGAATATCCGCCCAGTCATAACGGTATAAAGATCATAGGTATCCACTTAAATAATATGGTATAATAATGGCCAGGGAAATTTCTCTTATGGAGAAGGAAAACGTTGCCAAGAAGTTGTCATCTTTGACGGCGGCCAAAGCAACCGTATCCGGCCCCATTATTCATTTCGATCCGGGTGATTTCGCCAAAATCCTGGCGCGGATAGATAAGCCGATTGTGATAATATCGTACAACGGATGGATTTCAAAAAAATACAGGTACATGACTGCATACAAAGGATTCACTTTTTGCACCAGATCGAGGGATTCTTTATTGTTGCCTGATAATGTTGAAGTTATTGAAGCTCTGAAATTATACTCGTCGGGCTGAAACTCGGATCGTAAGCCGATTAGCTGGTTTCTTCAACTGCCGACAGTTCGATGCCAAACCATACAATCAGGGATATCAATATTAACGGTATTTTAATAAGATCCGGCCAGCCGACTCCAAGCGAATAAAGAATTGTCATCATTGCCACGCCGATAAATATTTTTATTATTCCCTCGGAAATACGTAGACTGACACAATTAAATAATCCGAATAACAAATATAGAAATATCAGGGCCGGTGCAAAAAGAGCGACCATCCATCCGGTGATACTTAAGTGTGAAATGTATGAGAGTATTTGATATTCAGCGCCGGATGATATGAAAAATAGAACATGCGCGAATATAAAAAATACAGACAGCGCCAGATAAATAATACCTTCGAAACGTTTAATCTTGAGTTCTTTGATGCCGGTCATGGCAAAAAAAAGGGCCGCCGCTATTAAGCCGGCCAGATAGTAACATACTTTACCGCCAAGAGGATTTCCAATCAGAATTTCCATAAGATTTCTCCGAATACATATACTGTAAATGATGTGCCAAATCGGCGCGAATACTTCACGTTAAGCTAAGCTGTTGTTGAATAAGCGAATAAGTGAAATGACCGCAATATTGTCTGGCTTGATATGCTCTGATTTGAACCTAAATATGAAGTTATTTGCAGTTATCTAATATCGCAGAGTTGCCTTTAGCCGGGAAGGTTTAAGAAGTAAATCGAGCGCATCCTCGGCCCTGAATACCATGATGTCGGCGGCTTTGATTGCATCTGCCGCGCACCCCTCATCGATACATACCGCAATACCGATCCGGGCAGCTTTAAGCATTTTTCTGTCATTATTGCCGTTACCGGCGGCAACCACCCCGGCGGCGCCGAGTCGTCGGACATAATCTTCCTTCCGGTCATCTTCCGGCACACCCGGCAAAAGTAATTGAATATGTCCCTTGATTTCCCTTAGTTC
>QNAH01000234.1 GCA_003641425.1 Candidatus Zixiibacteriota bacterium | reverse complement strand
TTCGGCAAAGCGATCTCGAAAATTTCACTTGATGCCTGTTCACTGCCGCATGACGCTCATCTGATGGTAACCGAGCCGGAATATTATATCGACGATTTCCTCGAAATCGGCGCTCAATATATAACTTTCCACCTCGAAATCGGCGGAACAAAGAAGGACCTGGGCAAAAACCGCTGGGTTTATACTATCGGCGATGCCCCGGACAGAGGCCGGATTATGTGGCTGATCAGCCGTATCAAGGAAGGCGGCGGCAAAGCCGGGCTGACCCTGAATCCGCCAACTGAAATCGAGCAGGCCTTTCCGTATCTCCACAATGTCGACCTGCTTCTGCTGATGTCAGTCAATCCCGGGTTTTCGGGTCAGAAATTCCTCGACAATGTTTACAGAAAGATCGATCTGGCCGCCAAATTCCGTCAGGATAACAACTTGAGTTTCGAAATCATGGTCGATGGCGGAGTCGGACTGGATAATGCCGCCGAACTCCATAAGGCCGGGGCCGATATCCTTGTCAGCGGTTCATCATTTTATAAATCCCCCGATTATTCGGAGTTTATTCGTAAAATAAAGAGTTAGAAAGCTCTTGCGCTTTCACTGCAATTATATATATTTGTTGTCTGCTAATAGGGGAGGTTTGCCTATTTTTCCCCTTTTTGGCGTTTTATGGTATTGAATTATGTTTGGTGAATTAGTAGATAAGTTTGACGACATCTTCAGGACGCTTCGCGGCGCCGGAAAGCTTTCGGAGAAAAATATAAAAGATTCGCTCCGCGAGGTCCGCCGTGCACTTCTTGAAGCCGATGTCAACTATAAAGTTGTCAAAGAATTTGTAAAATCGGTCGAGCAGTCGGCTGTCGGCGAAAAAGTCCTGAAATCCATCGAACCCGGCCAGCAGATCGTCAAAATTGTCCATGACGAGTTGATCAAAGTTCTTGGCGAGAAAGCGGTCCCCCTGGCGCCGATGGATAAAGCGCCGACCGTGTATATGCTGTGCGGACTGCAGGGCTCCGGTAAAACCACCCTGTCCGGTAAACTGGCCCTCAGCGCCAAACGCAAAAATAAAAAACCGCTTCTGGTTGCGGCCGATATTTACCGCCCGGCGGCGGTCAAACAATTGAAAGTGCTCGGCGATTCGATCGGGGTTGAAGTCTTCAGTCTCGAGGGCAAAAAACCGCCGGAGATATGCCTCGAAGCCAAAAAATACGCCGAGCAAAATTTTATCGATCTGGTCATTCTCGATACTGCCGGACGTCTTCATATCGACGAAGAACTGATGGAGGAGCTGGATCAGATCAAGGCCAAAGTCGATCCGGATGAGATGCTTCTGGTAGCCGATTCGATGACCGGCCAGGACGCGGTCAACCTGGCCGAGCAGTTCCACCAGCAGCTCGATCTTACCGGTGTGGCGTTGACCAAGCTCGACGGTGATGCCCGCGGCGGAGCGGCCATCTCGATCAGAAAAGTGACCGGGTGCCCGATCAAGGTAGTGTCGATCGGGGAGAAACTGTCCGATCTCGAACCGTTTCATCCCGAACGGATGGCCTCGCGAATTCTCGGAATGGGCGACATTGTCACATTGGTCGAGAAGGCACAGGACTCGATCGATATCGAGAAAGCGGAAAAGCTCGAGAAAAAACTTCGTAAAAACGCCTTCACCCTGGAGGATTTTTACGATCAGATGCAGCAGTTAAAAAAAATGGGTCCGCTGGAATCGCTGGTCGGTATGATTCCGGGTATGGGCAAGGCACTCAAGGGCGTGCAAATTGATGAGAGCGGAATGCGGCGTGTGGAGGCGATGATTCAGTCGATGACTCCTTATGAACGGCGAAACCCGGGCATGATCGATGGAAGCCGCAAAAGCCGAATTGCGGCCGGATCGGGAAGCTCGGTGCAGAATGTCAACCTGCTTTTGAAACAGTTTTTCGCAATGCAGAAAATGATAAAGAACGTAAATAAATTCAAAATTAAAGGTCTGCCGAAAGGGGCCAACCCTTTCCAGATGTGATGCTATACGATGGAGGTACCGAATTTTGTCAGTACGGATTAGGCTAAAACGCTTGGGTGCTAAGAAAAGACCGACTTACAGATTTGTTGCGGCAGATTCCAGAATGCCCCGCGACGGACGATTTATTGAGACCCTGGGTTTTTATAACCCGATCGAGAAACCGGCCACGGTCAGGGTCTTCGAGGAAAGAATGACCTACTGGCTTGACCAGGGGGCGCAACCCTCGGATACGGTCTCGACCATATTGAAACAGGTCGGTTTTATGAAAAAATATGAGATGCTTAAGAAGGGTGAGGATGTTGCAGATGTCACCCTGTCGGAAACCATTACCGAGCGTCCCAAAAAGCGCAAAAGGCAAAAGGCGACTAAGTCAGAATAATTGAGTTAATACTCGTTATCATGCAGTATGCTAAACCAGAAACCGCTACTACAAAGGAGATTGCTGTGAAAGAGTTCATCGAAACTATCGTCAAAGCTCTAGTTGACAATCCTGATCAGGTGGACTTGACCGAGGTGCAGGGAGCACGTACAACCGTTTATGAACTTCGCGTTGGACCGGGCGACTTAGGAAAGGTCATCGGCAAACACGGACAGACCGCCAAGTCGATTCGGACACTGATTGCTGCCATTTCGGCCAAAAAGGGCAAAAGAGCAGTTTTGGAGATTCTGGAATAGTTGATTGAAAGACCGGAATATATCGTTGTGGGTCAATTCGGCCGACCGCGAGGTGTCTCCGGAGAAATATATCTGAATCCGATTTCCGATAATCCGGAACGTTTCAAAAATAAAGGGACATTCTGGATCGAATCGGGCGCAGGCTGGAAAGAAATAAAAATTACTGCAATAAGATTTATCTCCGGAAGGCCCGCGGTGAAAATAGATGGTGTTGAGGGTTCCGATGAAGCCAGGCCGCTGACCAACAGCTACCTGTATATAAAAGGAACCGAACTGGCCGAACTGCCCGATGGAAAGTACTACCATTTCGAGTTGATCGGATGCCGGGTGGTCGATACGGACGGGAAGGAGTTGGGGCAGTTGACGGCGGTGGAAACATACCCGGCCAATGATGTCTGGGTGATCGAAACGGAGAAGGGAAAACAAAATCAGTTTCCGGCCGTGAAACAGTTTGTAAGAAGTGTTGATATTGTAAATAAATTGATTGAAATTAATCCGCCGGAGGGGATATTTGACTCGCCGGATGAGGATTGAAATTGTTACTCTTTTCCCGGGCTGGTTCGAATCGGTGATCAGCCAGTCGATTATCGGCCGGGGAATCGAGAATAAGCTCTTTGACATACGAATCATCAATCTGCGGGATTATACCACCGATAAGCATCATACCGCCGATGATACGCCATACGGCGGCGGCGGCGGCATGGTCCTGAAAGTCGAACCGCTTTACAATTGCCTGACCGATCTCGGCTTCGAAAAAGAATCCAAATCGGGCGAGAAGATAGTCCTGACCTCGGCCGCCGGGGAAAAATTCACCCAGGATAAGGCGGTCGGGTTTTCACTGCTCGATCGCCTGACCATAATCTGCGGCCATTATCTCGGCGTGGACGAGAGAATTCTCTCGCTGTTCGACATCGAGGAGATCTCGATCGGCGACTATGTCATGACCGGCGGCGAAGCGGCCGCGGCGGTCATCACCGATGCGGTGGTAAGACTGATCCCCGGGGTGCTCGGTAATTTCGAGTCGGCCACGGCCGATTCACATACCGAAAAACTGCTGGGAGCGCCGGTATATACAAGACCGGAAGAGTTTATGGGATTGACGGTCCCGGAAACTCTTCTGGGCGGCAACCACAGATTGATCGAGGAGTACAGAAGGAAAGAGTCGATACGAAAGACATTTGAGAACCGTCCCGAAATACTGGACGAGGTCGAACTGGATAAAAAAGACGTTGCATTTATTAAGGAACTTGAAGTAAAAAAGAAAAACGGGAAAAAAGAAAATAACGAGTAATTGAGAGGATAGATCAATGAAACGGATTGCCCAGATTGAAAAGGGTTTTATGAAGGAAAAGGTTCCGGCATTCAAACCGGGCGACACTGTCAAAGTGCATGTGAAGATAAGAGAAGGTGATAAGGAACGTATCCAGGTTTTTCAGGGAACGGTTATCAGCCGCCGCGGGAGCGGTACCAACGAGACCTTCACAGTTCGCAAAATTTCTTCCGGAATCGGAGTGGAACGGGTATTCGCACTGCATTCACCTACGGTTGACAAGATCCAGCGGACCCGCCAGGGTAAAGTTCGACGCGCCAAGCTGTACTATCTGCGAGGTCTGACCGGCAAGTCGGCTCGTATCGAGGAAAAACTCGAAGATAAGACGCTCAACGGCGCCAAAGCCGAAAAAGGAACCAAGAAAGCCAAGGGCAAAAAGGCCAAAGCCAAGGCGAAGGTCGAAGAGACCAAAGTCGAGGAAAAAGCGGCCGAGGTCAAAGCTGAAGAAACCAAAGCCGAAGAGCAGGCCGAACCGAACACCGAGAAAAAAACCGAAGAATAATCATTCGATTATTGAATGCGAAACATGGACCATCCTGTTTCGCTTACAAATACAATATCAAAACCCGCCCCCCGGCGGGTTTTTACTTTTCAGTTCAGTGGGCGGCAGATGTCCACATCTGCCCCTCATTTTTGGTTTCCTCACAAAAAAAGATGCATCCAATAATAAATGCATCTTCTTACATAGATTTTGACGGCGGTGAGGTTGAGGTTGGTTCTTTTTCTGAGTGCCGAGCAGATGGAATTGCGTCGATTGCAGCGTGAGAATGCCGATCTTCGTGAGGAGCGAGACATCTTAAAAAAAGCGATTTCGGTCTTCTCCGACCGAAAGAAGTAAGGTATGGGTTCATTCGTGATCATCG
>QNAH01000233.1 GCA_003641425.1 Candidatus Zixiibacteriota bacterium | reverse complement strand
GTAGGCTGATTCGATCTCGGTGCGCAGGGTATCCAATCTGTTAGCCAGCGTCTGCAGATCACTCTTGTCGCTGTTTGTGTACTTTAATTTTTTCGCTTCGTCCCGATAATGTTGAGGGCTGAAAAGGTCCCAGAACACAATCTGCTTCGCCGTCTCCAACTGATCTATCTGGGTATTGTCCCCATTGTACGCATCCAGCGCGGATCGGGCTGCGTCGGCTTTGGTGTTCTCGTCTCCCAGGAACGTAGAATGTTTCGCCAGGCCCAGGACAAAGCTCCCGCCTGGCCCCGTTGCACCCGGCCCGTGGCGCTGGCCGCCCTGCTCGCCGCCCGAAAGCCACCACGCTTTGTGCTTTATGTCTCCCTCGCCTCCCAGCCACTTGGGCAGGCCGCCCACTTCCGTTCCAACTCCCTCGAGTATCTTGGGGCGGTTCCCCTGGATTTGATTCAGTCTTTCTTCCTCTCTCTGGCGTTCCTGCGTCGCTGTTGTATACGCCGTTCCCCTCTCCTGCTCTTCTTGCTGAGCCAGGGTCAGACGGCGTTCTTCCTCTTCGCGCTCCCGTACTGCTTGCTCGTGTGTCCTGCGGGCCTCGTTCTCCTGCTCCGTGGCCCGGTCCAGGGATTCCTGCGCCGTCTCGCGGTCTCGTTTGGCCTTGTCGTATGCGCTTTGCGCCTCCCCTTTCTCTCCGTGGGCGGTGGTCAGTGCCCGTTCTGCATCGAACCAGTTTTTCCGGGCCTCGATGTCTTGCTCTTTGGCAGTGGCAAGTTCCTGCTGCTTCCGGGTGTGCTCGTCTGCCAACTCGTCGGCTTTTCTCTGGGCGGCATCCCGCTTCTTTTGCAGCTGCTCTATCTCGGCTCGATCATCGTCGCTGCGAGCGCTCTTTTGTCTACTGGCTATCTGATGATCGAGGTCACGGACTATTTCGTTCTGATCGTCCAGCTTGCGCTTGTGGCTTATCACCTCGGAGGCTGACCTGTTTTTCCTGCGTTCCGCCTCGTTCTTGGCTTGCTCCGTCTCGTGAACCGTCCGCTGGCGTTGGGTGACTTTGTTCTGAACCTGGGTCAACCTGTCGTGGGCCTCTGTTTCGCTCTGCTGTTTTTCCGTGAATCTGTCCCGATGCTGGACGACATTATCCTGAGCCTGGGTCAACCTGTCGTGG
The DNA here is from genome assembly GCA_003641425.1 of Candidatus Zixiibacteriota bacterium. Taxonomy (GTDB): domain Bacteria; phylum Zixibacteria; class MSB-5A5; order GN15; family PGXB01; genus PGXB01. The sequence goes on along the minus strand of QNAH01000233.1, from coordinate 3,715 downwards.
GCCTCTGTTTCGGCCCTCCTCTTTTCGGTGGCGTGGCCTTGCCTGCGCCCCAGATGCTCTGTCGCTCTCGCATGTGCTCCCCTGGCGGTTTCTTCCTGTTGCAGCCTGGTTTGCGTCTCTGCGTGGCTTCTCTTGATCCTGGCAATGTAATCTGTCCTTTCCTGCGCCTTGCCGGGTTTCATGAACGTCCCGCCGCCGGTGCGTTCCTTGTGCTCCTTCTTGGCGGCCGCTACATAACCCTGCACCCCTTTCTTGAGACTGGCCCGCCCTTTCTTGGTAAAGGGTTTGGCGACGTTTTTGAGTTTAGCCAGGTTCCCGACGTCAACCCCGACTCCCAACAACGCTATCTTGGCCGCCCCCTTCACGAAACCTCCGGCGGTCGGCGGCTGGGCCGATTTGTAGAACTCGTCCGCCGCCTCTTTCTTCCTCTGCTCGAATTCCGCTTCGCTCTCGTTGGGCTTGCGCTCCGGCGCATCTCCGTGCGCTTCGAGATACCTCTGTTTGGCCGCCTCGAAATCCTGCTCGGCCTGGGACTTTCTGGCCTGAAAGTCGTTCTCCGTCTCGTCGTCCCCTTTCTTGGGTTTGGACGCGCCCTCCAGCGCCTCCAGATTGTTTAGCTCTCCTTTGGTCTCCTTTCTCAGCTTGCGTTTTTGGTAAGCGTCTACCCCGGCGTCTTTGGTCTTGTTCATCACCTTGGTCGTCGCGCTCGCCGTGAACCCCTTGGTGGTATCCTTGAGCTTGGCCTGCTTTTCTTTCAATTTCTCCGGATCGGCCTTGCACTCGCGCAGATCCATATAGCGCAAAAAGATGACGATGGGCTGCAACAGGAACTTGACGCTGTTCAAAACGTTGGCGATGGTGCTGATAAAGTTGTTGACGGGATCGAGGAAAGAGATGATCATGCTAAACAGCGACAAGACCGGGCCGAAGGCGGCCGGGGTCCAGGCAAAGGGGAAAATGGGAAAACCGACCGGCGCCAGCCCGATCATAAAATTACTCAGAATCACCATCATCTTGCTGATGAACAGGATGATGGTGAAAATTTGGTTGATCAGGCCAATGATCGAGTTGACGAAATCAATGATCGAGATGACAGATTCCAGCACCGCCGCCGCGATTCCCCAACCGGTGCTCTCGTCGCCGATGCCCTTGAAACCGCTGACTATGGCTTTGGCCCCATCTCCGATGGCGAATACGTTGTCGTGCAGCCACTGGTTGGGGTCGCGGGCTATCTGAACCAGATTGATCAGCCCGTCGGCGTAGGGGATCTTGGCGGTCGCCATCTCGACGGCCTGGTCGGCCAGGAAGGTGGTGGCTCCCTCCTCCATGCCTCCCAGGATACCCTCTTTGAGCGCCTGGTTCGCCATGTCCGCCTGGTCAATCGGCTCACTTTCGATCTCGATTCCCTCGACCTCGCCGCCGGCGGTCGTTCCCAACTCGCCAAATCCTTCACCCGAGAGTTGGGTGTGATAATCGTATTCTTGCTGGACATTGGCCTGTAATTGGACCGTTCCGGCGGCGAGTTGGTTCCAGTTGGGCAGCAGCGGCTCCATGTCCGGCTCCTCCGGCTCGAACGTGTCCGGGTCGAACTTGTGCTCCGCCGCAAAGTCGCCGTCTATGTCGCCCAGCGCGGACGTATCAGGCTTGGGGGTGAGCTTTTCCTGGGGGGTCTTGGGTTTTTTGGGCAGCTGGGATCCGGCTCCCTCCTTTTTCTTTTCCTTCTCCTCCTCGCCGGTGGATTTGCCCTTGCTCTTGGCCTCCTTTTTCTTTTCGTCCTCCTCCTTCTTGGCTCCCTGTTTGGCCTCTTTGGTCTTGGATTCCTTCTCCTTCTCGCTGACCTCTTGATCCTCGTCGTCCGCCATTTGAACCGGCAACTCGTAATCCGGAATGTCGGACGCGCCGGGAGGAGTGAGGCGCGGCTGGCCTTGCTCCGGGGCCAGCGCCTGCTCGGCGATCTCGTCGGCTTCCTGTTCGTACTGGTCGCCGGACGGGGTGACGGTCATCTTGGGCTGGGCACTCTTTTGTTTGGCCCCCCCCTGCTGTAAGGTGTGCACACTCTCGTGGTAGAGCAGCCTCTGGCCCCTGGTGGTGCCGGGATCATACTCACCCTGGCGGAAGAAAATATCTCGCCCGGTGGTAAAGGCACGCGCCCCCAACGATTGGGCCAGCACGTCGGATTTGGCATCGTGGTGAATCTGGATGCTCTCCGGGTTGGATACGCCCAGGTTTTGCTTCAACTTGACCTGTGTGTCCCCAGGCAGTGATTTGCCGCCCCTGCTGGTCTCGCGGCTGATCGCGTCGCTCGTCGAGTCGGGCAACTCCATACCTCCACCGTCGCCGGAGGCGCGTTGCGTGACCTGGGCGCCATGGTCGGTGCTGATTTGGGCCTGCATCTGCGCAATCACGTCGCCGGGCGACTCGCGCTGCGCGACCCCGTTCAGCATCATCTGGACGTACTGGTTGCCGAACGAGCGTTGCAGACCGGGCATCGCCCTGGGAGAAAGGCCGCCTGGATCGAGCACGGCGCGTTGCAGCGTCAGGGGATCGGCGAGTTGGGCCAGCGCCCCGGCCTCTATGCCGGCCTGCATGGCCGAGGCAGGGGCCGGCGGTTTTTTGACCGTGTCGTTTATCGGTTTGTCCGTTTTGCCCGGTTGAGCGCCCATAATGGATCAACTTTCCAAAAAGCCCAGTTCCTCTCCCCGTCAGCTATTTTCCTTCCACCTGGGTGATGGCTTGCGCGGGCGACACGTCGCCGTAGAGAATGCTCATGATACCCGGCAGGTAGAGATCCATCGTCAGGACGTTGGCATAGACCAGGTTCTTGATCACGGCGACGCTCGCGCGGTCACCTTCAAAATCGGCGCTGGTCTTGGAGCGGATTTCCCCGTCGGAAAAATCCATCTCGAAATTGCCAATGACCAAGCCATAGTTGACCCGAGTCAGGAACTCGGCCATAGCCGGGCGCTTTTCCTCTGGAGCTTTGACCGGGCAGACAGAGTAGAAAATGAACCGTTCCTGCTCTTCTTGAACCTGAGCGTAACACGTCCATTCCCCATTGTCGCCCGCAAAGCCGGTGCGTAAAATCGGCCGCTCCCCCAATCGGCTAAAAGGCCACTCGTCATCGCTAAAGAACTTGAGCACTGTTTCTAGAATCTGTCCCATCAAAAAACTCCCTCGGCGGCTAATCCGCCAATCCACGTTCCAACCCTTCTGGTATCAACCGTCCCATCTTTTGCAACTCGCGCCGCGTGCCGTGCAGCAGATGTTTCATAGTGACCTCTCCCCCATCGGCGGCGGCCAGGTAGGCGGCGCTGACAATGATGTTGCGGATGTTCCCCCCGGCCAGCTTGAAGCGCTGGGCCATCGCCTCGAAATTCAGATCCGGGGCGCGAGGCACACCCGTTGGGAAGAGTGTCCGCCAGATGCGCAGCCGGTACTCTTCTTCGGGGAAGGGGAAATCAACCGCGAACTGCAACCGGCGCGTGAACGCCTCGTCCAAATTGGCCCGCAGGTTGGTCGCCAGGATGGTCACACCGTCGTAAGCCTCCATACGCTGCAAGAGGTAGCTGATCTCGATGTTGGCGTACCGGTCGTGCGAATCGCGCACCTCGGAGCGCTTGCCAAAGAGAGCGTCGGCTTCGTCAAAGAACAAGATGGCGCTGCTGTGCTCCGCCTCGCTGAAAATCCGCTCCAGGTTTTTCTCGGTCTCGCCGAT
>QNAH01000232.1 GCA_003641425.1 Candidatus Zixiibacteriota bacterium | reverse complement strand
ATTTTCGCGTCTGCCCTGTGACTGCTCCAGCTTGCTCCTTAACTCTCCGATACTGTTTTCAATGGCCGATTTTTTTGCGGTCAATTCTTCTTTTTTCTGTTTCAGTTCCGATGCCTGTTGTTCGAAAGCGGCCAGGTTGGTATCGATCTCAGATTTTTGCTCCTTGATATTACTGTCATCCGATTTGCCTGCCGACAGGCGGCTTTCCAGATTCATCAACTGCCGGCCAAGGTCCTCGCGTTCACGTCGGGCGGACAGGATTTTATCATCCGATTCGGCCAGGTTTTGTTCGGCCTGTTTTCTTTCCTCATCGACCCGGTTCAATTCTTTATCGAGATTTTTGAGTTCGGTCTCGATCTGGTCGATTTGCTCGAGAAGTATCTCGCGGCGTTTTTTATATGCTTCGATATCAAGATGATTTTTCTCGATTAATTGATGCGAGTTATCCCGTCTCTCGCGAAGGACAGTTATATCAGTTTCGATATTGTGCGCGGCCTCGGATTTTTCGTATATCCGGCCGGACGTATCCGAAAGCTCCTTGTCGATATCGGTAAGCCGTTTGCGTTCTTCCTCCTGATGCGCCGACAGGCTGTTTATTTCGGTATCCAGTTTGACCTTTGCATCAGAGAGATTATCACGCTCCGTGAGCATCCGGCGCTTTTCCACCTGAAGTTCATTGACGGCGGATTTGCCGAGAAATATCTCCCAGCCTTTCAACTCTTCGGAAAGGTTTTTGTAACGCTGGGCCTTGTTCATCTGGCGCTTGAGAGAATTGACCTGGGTGTTGACCTCGGCCACAATATCTTTCAGGCGAAGCAGGTCGCCTTCGGTTGCCTCGAGTTTACGCAGTGCCGCCTTTTTGCGGTTTTTGTATTTTGATATACCGGCCGCCTCTTCAAACAGAAAGCGGCGCTCATCGGCTTTATCCGACAGGATGGCCTCGATCATATCCTGCTGGATGACCGAATAAATATGTGATCCGACGCCGGTATCCATAAGGAGGTCGGATATATCTTTAAGGCGGCAGGGGACCTTGTTCAAAAGGTATTCCGATTCACCGGAGCGAAACAGCCGGCGTGTGATCTGGACCTCGGAGTACTCGGTCGGAAGAACCCCTTTATTATTTTGAATGACCAGCGTCACTTCCGCCATGCCCAGCGGTTTGATCTCGTGGGTTCCGTTAAAAATAATCTCTTCCATTTTGGTGCCGCGAAGCAGCGAAACCCGCTGTTCGCCCAAAACCCAGCGGATCGAATCGAGAATATTGGTTTTGCCGCACCCGTTTGGTCCCACGATCGAGGTAACACCGGGTGTAAATTTTATGATAGTCTTATCTGGAAATGACTTAAAACCGAGGAGTTCCAATCTCTTTAAATACACTATTCCTCCGGAGCGTTATTGAGTGGTTCTGTCGACATCGGCCGGCGCAGAATTAATCAGCTTATCAATAGTGGAAATAATTGACTTATATATATTTTTTTCATCACGAATGAATTTCGTCTTGATCTCCAGATTGTAATAAGGGGCGCCGATACTGTTACCCTTACCGATCCGTATGGCACCGGGAAACTCGAGCAGAATCGATTGGGTCAGATTATGCGGCGCCAGATTGAGATCAAGGATCAGGTCATAATGATTTTCTTTCAGCATCTTAATATATTTTTTGCTGGCCAGCCCGCACCAGTTTATATGATCCGAGGAGGGTGTCATGATACGATAACCCTTGCGGGGGAAGATATCATACACGCTGCTTCCGGGCGAGGCCATAATATAAATCTCCGCATTGGCGAAAATACGCGACAGGTCGGGAAGAAGCATCTTAATCATGGTGAGTTCACGCTGACCCGGGGGGAGGCAGACCAGGACGGTTCTGACAGCGGCCAGATCGCCCGGTAGAGAGATCGGTTCCGCACGGCAATTACGGCTGAGCATTCGCAGCTTAAATTGAGCTGCTATCCGCTTGATCGCTTTCACTGTCATCTTCCTCGGGGAATAAGTAATATTCTTTCATGTTGTCGCGGTTTATCAGGACATCACGGACCGGACCGCCGGTGGGGGAGATGGATCTTAGCAATACACCGTTAAGGGCCATCTGCACCCCGGTCGGGTTACCCAATGAAATCGAGAAATTATAATAAGCCTGATAATTTCTTATAGCATTGGGTTCGAGATTATTATTCAAAAGCGTATCGTCGTCGGCCACGACCAGCACCCAGCACAGGTCGGTGGCGATAATTCTCAGATTCAGGGGATCGGGCAGAATTATTTCAGGTTCGGTGGTATCGCTTTCGAGCAGTGAATCGGCATAAGGACCGCCCGCCATCCCGGATAGAGAGTCGATACCCTGACCCGGCAGCATTGCCTGATCGTTATCTCCTTTACCCATGAAAAATATTATATAAATGGCCACAACGACGACTATAACGGCAAGCAGTGAGAAAAAAATTGTTTTGGAGGTGCTTTTGCCTTTGCCCGACTCGGCATCGCCGTTTTCTGCCAGGGCCGCCGGATCCACTTCGGGCTTGGCCGTATCTTCAAGCAACTGCTCGGCATCCAGTTCAAGTTCTTTGGCGTAAGAGCGGACAAACAGGTTGTAAAACACCATTGACGGCATCTGATCGGCCCGGCCATCTTCTATTGCTTCCAGATAGTTTTCGGAAATTTTTATTTCTTCGGCAATGTCGGGCAATTCCCTCTGGAGTTCTTCTCTCCGCTTTTTGAGGACCTTGCCTATTTCAATATAATCATATTCCATAAGAGCCCTTCATTTCAGCCATTTTACCGGCTAATTCATCCAGTAACATACGAGGCAGACCGATAACATTATCAATATTTCCCTTTATCCTGTCAACCAAAAAAACGCCGCGATCTTGTATCCCGTAAGAGCCTGCTTTGTCGAGCGGCTCGCCGGTTTTCACATATTCCCTGATCTGATCCGGGGTGACAGCATTGAAGTAAACGTCGGTCAATTCAAAATCAGACACCAATCTCTTTTCACGATCCATCAGCGCCACGCCCGAGCATACCACATGCATTTTACCAGACATTTCGGTCAGCATGGCCGCGGCATCCCCGGGTGAGACAGGTTTTCCCAGAATTTTGCCGCCCAGAACTACTATGGTGTCGCATCCGAGCGCGATTTCATTGTCATCCAGGCGATCCAGCACCGCTTCGGCTTTCTTTTCCGCCAGTATGGTTGCAAGGCGGTATGGTTCGGTGTGCAGGTTATTGTCCTCATGAATATCGGGGACAATCTGCCGGAATTTGATACCTGCCTCTTTCAGCAGGTACACACGTCGCGGCGAACCGGATGCCAGAAGCAGTCGGTGGTTCTCCAGCAATCTGATTAAATTTTTATATTTCGTCGCCATCGAGCATTATTGTGACAGGACCGTCATTGACCAGACTGATTTCCATTTTGGCGCCAAAAACGCCCTTTTCAACTTTCAGCCCCGATTTTGCCATTTCCTCAAGCAGTAAATTGTAGTATTTTTCCGCATCATCGGGCGGCATGGAGTTGTCGAACCCCGGACGCCGGCCCTTCTTACAGTTGGCATATAACGTAAACTGGGAAACGATCAGCAATTCGCCGCGTATATCAATCAGGGAGCGGTTCATTTTGCCGTTGTCATCCTCGAAGACACGAAGGTTCAGGCATTTATCGGACAGCCTTTTAATATCCGTTTGAACGTCACCCTTGCGGAATCCGGCCAGGATTAAGAAGCCGGCTCCGATACTTCCTGTCACATGACCATCGACGGACACCGAGGCGGCGCTGACTCTTTGTATCAACAACTTCATAGCTTTATCAAAACGTGAATATATATGACATATGGAATAATTCAAAGTAATAAAATTGTTTCAGAATGTCATTGCGTATATTTACTAAAATGATTATCAATTGCCTGTGCCAGAGGTTATATAGAAATGGAATCCAGCAAAATGTACATGGGCATAGACATCGGGTCGGTGTCGGTAAAAATTGCCGTTATCGATCAATCAGGACAGATTATCAAAACCGTCTATCGGCGGTCCCACGGGCGTCCCTATCAGACTCTCAAGATGATTCTCGATACCGAATTCAATGAGTATATCGGGGAGCCGATCGGCCTCGGATTCACCGGTATCGGCAGCAAGACCGGTGTCGGGATACTTGGAGGAGAATCGTTCGGCGAAATCAATGCGCTCAGCGCGGCCAATTTCATGTTGAATCCCGAGGTCGTGACTGTTATCGAGATGGGTGGCGAGGATTCGAAGTACATTCAGCTCGATCCCAAAAAAAAGGTGGTTATCGACTTCAGCATGAATAATCTCTGCGCCGCCGGAACCGGTTCATTTCTTGACCAGCAGGCCGGGCGTCTTATGATTTCTATCGAGGATGAGTTTGGTCGGCTGGCCCTGAAGTCGAAAAATCCACCGCGTATCGCCGGGCGATGCTCCGTTTTTGCCAAGTCAGATATGATCCATCTTCAGCAGATCGCTACCCCCGATTATGATATTGTCGCGGGATTATGTTATGCGGTAGCCCGCAATTTCAAAAGCGCCATTGCGCGGGGAAAGAAATTTGTGCCGCCGGTGGCTTTCGAAGGGGGCGTGGCGGCCAACCCGGGTGTTGTCAGGGCCTTTACCGATATACTGGAAATCGAAAAGGACCAGTTAATCATTCCGGAACATTTCAATGTCATGGGCGCCATCGGTGCCGCTATACTGACAGAACGATCGCAAAAAGAGAATACAGTTCTGATCGACACCGAAAAGATCTCCGGATACTTGAAATACCGTGAGATCCCGCAAAACGGCCGGAAAAGACTTACTTTTGATTTTCCTGATTCGAAATATTATGAACTGACCAATAAAAGGTATGATAAAGAGATCGCAAAT